>SZOV01000067.1 GCA_030263375.1 Deltaproteobacteria bacterium PRO3 | reverse complement strand
GGCCAGGGCCGAGAGGCCCGGCAGCTCCCGATCGGCGCGCGCGGCCAGGGCCTGGGGGTTGAGCTCGCTCAAGACCCGGTCCGCGGCGCCCACTCCCAGCTCGGCCAGGAAATAGGCGGCGAACACCGCCTGGGGATCGCCGCGCTCGGCCAACTCGCGCAGTCCTTCCAGAGGCGCGGTCTCTCCCGTCTCGAGGTGGCGCAGGGCCAGGTGCTCCGCGAACCCGGAGCCTCCTTCGGCCAGGGTGACCTCCATCCACAGGTCCAGGGCCTCCGGATTTCCGGCCTCGGCCAGCGACTTGAGAAGCTCCGCCTTGGAGTAGGCCGCGGGACGCGCCGACTCCTCTAAAAACTGCGGGCGCAGCTCGCGCAGGGGCAGTTGCCGCAGGCCCTCGCGCGCCCGCGCATGGCCCTGTTCCGCGAGGCTGTGCCAAAGCTCCAGGCCCTGCAGCGAATCACGGGCGAAGTCTTGGGCGAGTTCCCAGGCGCCCTCGTGGCCGAGCTCGATGAGCCGCCGCAAGGGCTCTTGATAAACGACGCGCAGCGAGGGCGGGCAATCCTGTCGCAGGGTCTCGCCCAGCGGTTTTAGATCCAAAGACAAGAGCTCGTCGCGGGCGCGCGCGTCGCCGCCCTCGGCCGCCTCGAGCTTCTCCTCTATAGCCTCGAGTCCATGCTCCCGCTTCCAGGCCCGCTCCGCCTCGCGTTCGGAGCGTTGCAGGCCGGACAAGGCCTGCTCCACCCAGAGAAAGAGGCCCTTTTCGCCGGCCGGCGCGGCGCGCATCTCGCCCATCGCCCGCTGGCGCTCCGCCTCCGCGCGGGGGATAAACTCGAAGGCATAGGGCGGGGCCGCCGTCTTCACCGCGACGGTCACGTCGCGCGACTCGGCTAAGGCCTGCAGGCCCTGCCGCAAAGGGGCATCCAACGCCGGCGGCGTCGCCCAGCCTTGGGTGTGGAGCACGAGGCGCCGGTTGGGAAACTCCCGGGTCTCGCGCGAGATCGCCTCGGCGAGGCGCAGCAGGTCGGCTCCCTCCTCCGGCCAGACGATCAGCCCGGCCGGGCTGAAGGCGACGCGGTGTTTGGGGACCGCCGGGGCCGGCGGGGCCTTAACCCGCGGGGCGCGCAATCGAAGGATGCCGTCCCGCAGGCCGCCGTAGACCGTTGCGCCGAGGCGATTTCCCACCTTGAGCGCGGCGAGAAAGGACAGACGCTCCTCCCATGCCTTGGCCGAGAGCAGGGTTTGCGAAAACAGGTCGGCGGGGGCCCATTCCCCTTGTTTCGCCAGTTGGTAATTCGCCGCCAGGTAGTCCCAGGCGCCGAAGGCGGCCAACTCGGTTCCGAAGGCGCCGGACTTGAGCAGCAATTCCGCCGCCGGTTTTTGCCGCAGCAGCGCGGCCTCGGCCTGCAGCGCCGCCCGCGCCTCGGGTGCCAGGGCCTTCGCGTCCAGCTTCAGGCCCGGCATCGCCTTGGCCGCGGCCGCCGCGAGCAGCTGCTTTTCGGCGAAGCCCGCGAAGAGCTTCTGCGCGCCGCCCAAAAAGGCGAACATCCCGGCATTGAGCATAAGGCTCTCGCCGAATTCGAGGGCGTTCTCGCCGGCGGTTTTTTTCGGGTCGAAGAAGCTCTTGCCCTGGATCCGATGGTCCAAACCGCGCTCCGCGACGGTGAAGGTCGTCGTCATCGCGCCGAACTCGATGAGCCCGATGCCGCGCGTCGCGCCCAGACGCAGCGCCAGGCTCCCGGCTAGGCGGCCCGCGATCGCGCCCATCCCGCCCGAGGCCACGACGATCGCGGCCTGGGAGGTGCAACGGTTGATGGTCTGCGACTCCTCGAAGGCGTCGTTCAGAAAGCGGGTCTCGTGGGATTTCTCCAGGGCGATGAATTTTTCATAGGCCTCCCGCACCTTCCCCTCGACTAAGAGGCGATGGACGTCGATGTACTGGGTCTGGTGATCGAGGAAGGCGGGGGCGAGCTCGAGGTCCTCGTCCCGCCAGAAACGCGGCAGGTTGATGATGGCGTCGGTCAGGCCGGCGGACTCGATCTGGGCGTCCAGCTGGGCGATGCGCTCGTTGACGGCCAGCCACAGCGGCCCCGCGTCGGCCAGCTGCAAGACCTCTAGGTAGTCCTCGGGGGCGGGGCGCGTCGCCGACTCGAGGCGCTCGCGCAGTTTCTTCCAGCCGGGAAAATCCGGCGCCTCCGACTCGTAGCCGGACAATTCTTCCAGGATGCGGCCGCGCAAATCTTCGATAGCCTCGGCGGAGCAGGACTCCGGGGCCTCGGCCAAGGCTTGCAGGTCCCGCCAGATCGCTTGTTGCTGGGGACTCGGCTCGCTCTGCCGCCGCAGCTCCTCGGCGATCGCGGCCTCTAGATGTTGAAAAAGGCGCTCCGCCCCCCGGCGCCAGGCCCGCTTCTTCCCCTCGAAAAATGCGACCGGTGAGGCCGCGGTCGAGACTGCTTCGGATTTCTCCGTCGTCGAGTCCCCACGGTTTTCCACCGGGGACGCCAGGATTTTATGGAGTTGGAGGATGGGTACGGTCATCTTTCCCTCGCGTCGGACGCTTCCTCCCGCGGAGCCTTGCAGCAAGCCTGCCAAAGACGGGAAAGGGACCCAACCAAGAATCTATGGATTTTTCGAAGGATTTTCCCCGAAGGCCGGGGAGCGGAGGCACCAAATGGGAAGTTTTATGAACCGCCCTTATCGAAGATCGGGCTGAGAAAGACCTGCAAGATCAGACTGAGGCCCGCGAAGGGCAAGACCCAAAGCGGGCTTTGATGGAGAAAGACCAAGACCAGGCCCAAAATGGCGACGGCCTCGGCCATCGCGATGCGAGGGATCTTGCCGAGCCCCGGCAAGACCAAGACCGCCCCGCTCAGGACCAAGGCGAGGCCCGCGAAAACATAAATTAGGATTTGGAGATCCGGCAGGACCCGCCACTCATAGGTCCAGCCGTTGGACTGGGCCAAGACGAAGGCGATGACGACGTAGATCAGCGTCGCCATGAAAAAGCCAAGGGAGAGGACGAGGGCCTGGGGCGGCTTGGGAGCGGAATTTGCCATGCCCCCTTTTTATCGAGGAGGGAGGCCGGAGTCCAGCGTCCCCTAGGGGAGAGTCAGCCCGCCGCCCGAGATCGCTCGGGAATTTCTTGTCGATTTTTGCCCGTGCCTGCCGGATAATGCCCCAATATGAAGAAGATCCGCGAAGATATCTACACCTGGAGCGTCTTCAACGAGGAGAAGCAGCTCGACTTCAACGGCCTCTACCTCAAGACCGCGCACAAGCCCGTCGTGATCGACCCGCCGACGCCCGCCGACGCCGACTTGGAAGAGATGGAATTTTTGGGAAAGCCGCACCGCATCTACCTGACCAACAAGCACCACAGCCGCGCCGCGGCCGCGCTGCGCGAGCGCTGGGGCGCGCGCGTCTTCATCCACGAGGACGACGCGCCCCTGATGGAGATCCCGGTCGACGGCACCTTCAGCGACGGCGAGCTGCTGGAGGGCGAGTTCGAAGTCATTCGCATCCCCGACGCCAAGACGCCCGGCGAGTGCGCTTTCTACTGGAAAAAGAACGCCGCGCTGATCGTCGGAGACGCCCTGATCGGCAAGCCCGAGGGCGCCCTCAGCATGCTGCCCGACGAGAAGTTCAAGGACCCCGCCCGCGCGCGCCAAGGTCTCTCGGTCCTGCGCGGTCTCGACTTCGAAAAGCTTTTCGTCGGCGACGGGTTTTCGATTTTCAGCAACGCGAAGCAGGCGCTCACCGACTTCCTCCACAAAGTGCAGGGGCTGTGATGCGCGTCTTGACGCTAGGCACCGGCGCGGGCCGCCCCACCCTGCAGCGCCACACCTCCGCCACCGCCCTCGAGTACGAGGGCGAGACCTTCCTCTTCGACTGCGGGGAGGCGACCCAGCTCCAGCTGATCCGCTCGCCCCTCAAGTGGGGGAAGCTCACGGCCGTCTTCATCGGACACCTGCACGGCGACCACCTCTACGGCCTCCCCGGCCTGCTCGGCACCTTGAGCCTGGGCGAACGCGAAGAGACCTTGCGGGTCTTCGGCCCGGCGGGTCTGAAGGAATACCTCCGCATCCACCAGGAGACGCACAGCCTCTGGATCAACTACCCCCTCGAGGTCGTCGAGATCGAGGCCCCGGGACTGATCTTCGAGACCGAGCGCTACCAGGTCTTCTGCGCCCCCTTGAGCCACCTCATCCCCTGCTGGGGCTACGCCTTCCGCGAACGCCCCCGGCCCGGCGCCTTCGACGAGGCCAAGGCGCGGGAGCTGGGTATCCCCGAGGGGCCCGAGCGCATGGACTTGGTCCGCGGCCGAGCCGTGCGGCTCGCCGACGGTCGCTGGATCCAACCGGAGACCTTGGTCGGCCCTTCGCGTCCGGGGCGCAGCTTCGCCTACTGCCTCGATACCCGCCCCTGCCCCGAGGCCCTACAGCTCGCCCAGGGCGTCGACCTCCTCGTCCACGAGGCCACCTTCGGCGCCGAATACCGGAACGAGGCGCACCAATGGGGCCATTCCTGCGCGGAAGACGCCGCCCGCGCCGCCCGCGAGGCCGGGGCCAAGCGCCTCGTCCTGACCCACTTGAGTCAGCGCTACACCGACCCGCAGAGCCTGCTGCACGAGGCCCGCGCCCAATTTCCCGCCACCGAGGTCGCCGAGGACCTCCAGGCCTTTTTCATTTCATGAAATTTTCGTACATTTTTTTGTCGTCAAATCTCTAGGGCTTGTTCTAGAATTCTCCTTGGGCAGAATTCCAAGGCTGCCGGGTAAGGCTGGAGAGAGAGACAGCTTAGGGAGGAGAACATGAGCCGAACCGCCAGCTTAGGGCAGGTAGCCCGGGGTGCGCACCGTCCCGCCTACTTCATCACCAAGACAAAAAAACGCGCAAAAAGCAGTACGGAAGTTTCCTTGAATTTCCCGAAGAGCTGGGTGGTACCCTTGAGTCCCCTGGCCTACGAGATGGAGGCTCGGGCCCTGGCCTGGCTGCGCGAGCGCGGGGTGATCCACGACGCGGCGGGGGAAGAGAAATTCGAAAAGCTCGCTGTGGCCGAATACGCCAACTGGCCCTTCCCCACCGCCCCGGCGGAGCAGGCGGAGGTGCTGACCAAGTTCCTGGCCCTGTGGATCTTCTACGACGACGTGATCGAGGAGGCCGACGACGGGCAGCAGGAGCGGATCTACGAGGCCATCGCCGGCCGCCCCGAGACCTGTCCGGAGGGCAACGCGCACCTGCGCTGCTGGTGGGAGCTGGGCCGGGCCTATGCCCGGCGCATGAGCCCCGATTGGCTGGAGCGTCACGCCCGGCGCTTCGCGGACTGGGTGCGCTCGGTGCGCGAGGAGTCGCGGGCCGCGGCGCAGTTCCGCAAGTCGGGCCTCTATCCCAACGCGGCCAAGCACCTCGAGCGCCGCGCCCTGAACATCGGCATGATGCCGAACATCGATTTTATCGAGTATCAGAATGGCCGCGAGCTCCCCGAGTCGCTGCTCTGCGACGCGGACATGAAGCAGCTGGCCTATCTCGCCGCCGAGGTGGTCGCGATCATCAACGACATCTTCGGCTATGCGAAGGATCGGCGCCTGAATTGGTGCAACCTGGTCTCCTGCCTGGCCCAGGAGTTCCAGATCTCGCTGGAGGAGTCCTTCCGCTGGGTCGCGGACATGCACAATGCCCGGGTGCGTGCGATCGGGCTGCTCGAGGAAAAATTGCTGCAAAAATCCTACGACCGGGAGCTGCTGCGGGGCTGGCTGCAGGGCCTGCGGCACGTGATGTACGGCTTCGCCCGCTGGCACGCCATGGCGCCGCGCTACAGCGCGGTCCACGAGGTGGCTGAGGACCGTTTGCTGCGAATCCGGATCCGCGATTTCTAGCCAAAAACCCGACCGGCCGGGGGACGGGACCTCCCGTCTCCCCGGACCTGTGGTGCATTTTCCCTTGATAAAATAGGTATTTAGGCTCAAGCTGGCCGTGGTGCTTTTTTTGAGACCCCCTCGTAACTGCCGGGAGCGCCGCGCCGATAAATCACTAAGGGGCGCGGCCAATCCAGGCCGCGAGGACTTGTCATCGTTTCTGCGGAGGAGAAAAACATGAAATTCAATATTCAGGTATTGGCCTTGGGCTTATGTCTTTGGGGCGCAACGGCGCAGGCGCAAGAGGCCTTGCAACCCGCTAATTCCGACAGGATCAGTCGGGTGATCGACACCAATATCAACCGTTGCGAGTCGGAGAAATTTAAAGCCGCCATCGAGGCGGTCCAATGCGTCGCCAACAACTGCCCCGGGCTCAACGACGAAAAGAAGGCTCTCTATGAGAGGGTCTGCACCACCGGCCCGCGGCGCCTGGAAGAGTCGGAACGCATCCGCCGCGTTCGCGAGCGCGAGGCGGGCATCGTCGCCGAAGGCGATGCTTTTGACGCCAGCCGCGTGGTCGTGGTCGACGAAACCACCCCCGAGGAGGTCAAATTGCTGCCGCCCTGCGAATGCCTGGCGAAGCTCAAAGAGAAATTACCCGAGTGCGAGATCGAGCTCTGCAAGCCGCCGGAAGAGCCCAAACAGCCCCAGACCCCGGACACGCCTAAAGAAGTGACGCCGGATACGCCGAAGGAGCAGACTGGGCCGAAGCAGTTTATGTTCGAAGGCAGCGGTTGCAGCCTGAACGCCGCGACCGGCCTGAGCGCCTTCGGCGGCTGGGCCCTGGTGCTGGCACTCCCCGCGGTCTGGGCCTCGCGTCGGAAAAAGAAATAAGCTTCTTTATCGTTCTAAATAAAAAAGGAGACGGCGAAAACCGTCTCCTTTTTTTTTTGGAAATCTTGAATTCTAGCCCCGCGAGCCCGCCGCCGTCGCCCGCCCCAGCTCGATCATCTTCTTGATGCTGGACATGCCGTCGCTGACCGCGCTGGGCTCGTAGCCGCAGTGGGTGGCGCAGTTGGCGCACTTGGGGTTGCCGCTGTTGGTGCCGTACTTGTCCCACTCGGTGGCCTCCATGTACTCCTGGAAGGTCGCCGCGTAGCCCTCGTTGGTGAGCAGGTAGCAGGGCTTCTGCCAGCCGAAGACGTTGTAGGTGGGCATGCCCCAGGGCGTGCACTCGTAGTCGCGCTTGCCCTCGAGGAAGTCCATGAAGAAGGGGCTGTTGTTGAAATCCCACTTCTTCTTGTGCTCGCGCTTGTAGTCGAGCAGCTGCCGGAAGAAGGCCTGGGTGCGCTTCTTCGAAAGGAAGTGGTCCTGGTCGGGAGCCTTCTCGTAGCTGAAACCCGGCGAGATCGTCAGGCCCTCGACGCCCAGTTCCATCATGTGGTCGAAGAGCTTCACGAGGTTGTCGATCGAGTGGCCCTCGAAGACGGTGGTGTTGGTGATGACGCGGTGGCCCTGGGCGATGGCGGCCTTGATCGCCTTGACGGCGATGTCGTAGGTGCCCTCGCGGTCGACGCAGTGGTCGTGGTGCTCGCCGTAGCCGTCCATGTGGATGCTGAAGGTCAGTCGCTTGTCCGGTTTGAATTTGGGCAGGTT
Source organism: Deltaproteobacteria bacterium PRO3 (assembly GCA_030263375.1). Taxonomy (NCBI): domain Bacteria; class Deltaproteobacteria; species Deltaproteobacteria bacterium PRO3. The sequence goes on along the minus strand of SZOV01000067.1, from coordinate 11,275 downwards.
GCGCTCGAGCAGGAGGGCGTTGGTGCAGAGGATGACGTAGCGCTTCTGCTTGAGCAGGCCCTCGACGATCTTTTCGATCTGCGGGTGGATCAGCGGCTCGCCGCCGGGGATGGTGACCATCGGCGCGCCGCATTCCTCGGCCGCGGCCAGGGCCTGCTCGACCGAGAGATTCTTTTTCAGGACGTCGTCGGGGAATTGGATCTTGCCGCAACCGGGACAGGCCAAGTTGCAACGAAACAGCGGCTCGAGCATCAGATTGAGCGGATAACGCTTCCGACCTAGGATGCGTTGTTTGAGAAGGTATTTGCCGATCGCGAAGGCCTGATGGCCGGGCACTGCCATAATCACTCCCCATCATTCCGGAATGGATAAGACCGAGGCTATAGAAGCTTGCGACCAAAAAAACAATGCCTTTCAGGGAGAAAATCGGGAGTTCCTTTAAAAGACAAATAAATTGACAATTTGTCTTTTTTATTGTCTATTAAAACCGTAAATGAAACCCGATCTGATGAAAAAGGCCTTGATTCGCCTCGACCAAAAGCTGTTGGAACGGGGCCTCAGGGGCTTAAAGCTCTTGATCGGCGGCGGCGGCGCCTTCGCGCTCGCCTATCAGGTGCCCTTGCAAACAGCCGACATCGATGCCGTCCCCTTTCAAAGCCAAGTCAGCCGGGCAGAACTCGACCCCCTGGTCAAAGAAACCGGGCGCGAGCTGGAGATCTCGCCGGATTGGCTCAACCCCTATTTTGAAACCTTCCTGGGTTGCCTGCCGGCCGATTATGGGGACCGGCTTCAATTGGTCTACGAAGGGCCGGCGCTCAAGGTCTACGCCCTGGGCCTCAACGACCTGCTCATCATGAAGGCCTTCGCCGGCCGCGAGAAGGACATGCCGCATGTCAAAATCCTACTCAAGAAGGGCGCGGATATCGACTTCGCGGAGACCCATCTGCGCGCCTTGCTGAAAAAAAAATTTCCCCGCGCCCAGGAGGCCCTGGATTTCCTCTTGGAGGCCGAGGACCAAATGGGAGGGTAGATGCTGGTCGCTCCGCCGGACACCGAAACCTTGTCTCGGGCTTATTACGAGCTCTCCCGCCTGGGCGCCCAGGCCTCCGGGGAGAAGAGCCCCTGGCCTTACCAACCGAATTCCACGGAAGAGCTGCTCGCGCTTTGTGCGGAGCTGTCCCGCTACGACCCTCGGCTCTTCGGCATCTTAGTGGAGTATCTGCTTCGCCATTGGAGGGAGATCCGCCCGCAGGACCTGCGCTCGCATTATGCGAAGATGGCGACCCCTCAATGCGTCGCCGTGTTGGCGGAATTCCTCAAAAGCGCGGATCCGGGACCCGAGGTGAAGTATTTTGCGGAATACCTGCAAAGAGGGCTGAGCCCCGTTCCCTTCCAGCTTTTCTACAAAGACCTCTATACCCCCGGCGGGAAGCTTTCCAAGCGCAGCATCGAGGAGAGCCTGGCGGAATTTAAGAAGTGGGGATTCCTTTCCCGAGAGCGCCCCACGATCGACGTCCATAAAAAAACCTCCGTCGGCAGCCTCGACGCAGACTCCCGCCGGAATATCTTGACGAAACTTTTCGAGGAAAAGGGCGAGCTGCGGCTCGGAGATTATCTGAAGGCGGTGCACGAAGGCGTCACACGCCAGCAGGCCTTGAGCGATCTCAAAAAGATCGCCAAGGTCGCCGGGAGCAAACGCGGTCCCGGCGCTCGCTGGGTGCTGAAGAAGGTCAAGTAGCGCCCTTCAATGCCTCCGCCTGAAAATGCGCCCGCAGCGCCTGGATGATCGGGGCTATCTGCCCCTCCATCACCATGTCCAGATTGTGCACCGTCAAACCGATCCGATGGTCGGTAAGGCGGTTCTGCGGGTAGTTGTAGGTGCGGATCTTCTCGCTGCGCTCGCCGGTGCCGACCATGCTCTTGCGCTGGCTGGAGATCTCGGCGTTTTGCTTGTCGCGCTCCGCCTCCAACAATCGCGCTTGGAGAATGCGGAGAGCCTTGGCCTTGTTCTTGTGCTGGCTCTTCTCGTCGCGGCAGATCACCACCTCGCCGGTGGGGATATAAGTCAGGCGCACCGCCGAGTCGGTGGTGTTGACGCTCTGCCCGCCGGGGCCGCCGGCGCGCATCACGTCGACCTTCAGGTCTTTTTCCTGGATATTGACCTCGACGTCCTCGACCTCGGGGAGCACCGCGACCGTCACCGTCGAGGTGTGCACGCGGCCCTGCTGCTCGGTCTTCGGCACCCGCTGCACGCGGTGCACACCGCCCTCGTACTTGAGATCGCTGTAGACCTTGTCGCCGCTGATCTGGGCGATGACCTCCTTGTAGCCGCCGATGCCCGTCGCGTTGGTGTCCATCAGCTCGACCCGCCAGCCCCGCGACTCGGCGTAGCGGGTGTACATGCGGAAGAGGTCCGCCACGAAGAGCGCCGCCTCGTCGCCGCCGGTGCCGGCGCGGATCTCCAAAAAGATGTTCTTGTCGTCGTTGGGGTCCTTGGGGAGCAGGAGGACCTTGAGCTGGGACTCGAGTTCGGCCAGTTCCTTCTCGAGGCGGGGGATCTCCTCCTTGGCCATCTGGCGCAGGCCCTCGTCGCTGTCCGCGAGCAATTCCTTGTTCCCTTCGAGGTCGCCCTTCGTCTTTTGGTATTTCTCGAAGGTATCGACCAGCTCGCGCAGGCCGGCGTGCTCCTTGGCGATCTGCTGGAAGCGCTTGCTGTCGGCGGTGATGCTGGGGTCGCTCAGCTGCCGGGCCAGGTCGTGGTAGTGGGCGACGACGTCTTGGAGTTGTTGGAACATAGAAAAAACAGCCAATAAAAAACCCACCTCGGTCACAGCCGGGCGGGTTCAAAAAATTGAGGGAAGCGGCAAGGGGTGGCGGAAGGCCCCCTATTGCTTCTGAAAATTCTCGTACTTCTTCTTGAAGCGGTCGATGCGGCGCGCGGTGTCGACGATCTTCTGCTTGCCGGTGAAGAAGGGATGGCAGTGGCTGCAGATTTCGACGGTGATGTTGTCCAGGGTGGACATCGTCTCGATGATGTTGCCGCAGCTGCAGGCGATCTTCACGGGCTTGTATTCGGGGTGGATGCCTTCTTTCATAACGTACTCCAAATTTCGAGGCTGCGGTGTTTAACAGGGGGCTATTCTAATGTCCAGGCGATTCTCTTGGGAAGGGGTCAACGGCCCTTGGGGAGCGGCGGCGGGGCCGAGGGCGCGGCCTCACCCTCCGGGGCCTCCAGGAGACCGTCCAGAAAGCTTTGGATCTCCTGGTCGTTCAGGCCCCCGCTTTGCTTGAGGGCCTGCTTGGTTTTTTCAATGTTATTCATAGCTTGGCTATCGGTCGCCCCGCCCAACCGCTCCTTCAGCCATTTGCCGGGGCGCTTGAAGGACCCGGCATCGGCCATGTCCGGCGGGGGAACGGGATCGGGGGATGCCTGGGCCTCGGCCGCCTCGCGGATGAAGCGGTCCTTTTTCAGAAAGGAGGGGATCGGGGGCAGGGCCTTGCCTCCCTTGGTCCGAGGGGCGGGCGCCGGCGCCTTGCCCTCCTCGGAGGGGCCCTTGGTGAAGCGTTTAAAGAGGTCGCCTAGGCCCATTATCTTAGTAAACCCCCAAAGGGCTAAAAAAGATAGGGTTATCGCGCTCCTCTATGGCGGCATATTGAAGAGGCTGGGAACCTCTTTCCCAGAAACCCGGCTGTCGAAATGTCTCAGAAGGAGAGCCCGGGTCGGATAGGCGAAGCGGATCCCTTCGCGCTGAAATCGCCCTTGGATGTCGAAAAGGATGGCCTGCTGGAGATCCATGAAAACCTGATAGTCCGGGCTCAGAACGTAAAATACCATTTCGAATTGGATGGCGTATTCGCCCAAGCCGGAGAGGTGCGAGCGCTCGAAGCGGGTCCTATTTTGGCCTTCCACCGCCGCTCGCAGGATGTCGGGGATTTTGTTCTGCAGGGCCAGCGGCGTTTCGTAGAGCACCCCGAGATTCAAAAGCACCCGGCGCTCCCGCATGCGTTTGAAATTCCTTAACCGGTTGTTGATCAAGTGGGAATTCGGCAGCACGATCAGCTCGCCGTCGAGACTGCGAATATGTGTAGTCTTCATACCGATTCGCTCGACGGTCCCGCGCATGGAATCGAGGACCACGAAATCCCCGATGGCGAAAGGCCTGTCGAGGGCGATGGCCAAAGAGGCGAACAAATCCCCCAGCACGTTCTGGGCCGCCAAGGCGACCGCGACGCCGCCGATGCCGAGACCCGCGACCAAGGCGGTGACATTGATACCCGCGTTTTCCAAGCCGATGATCAGCAGCACGCTGAACAAGCCCAGTTTAGCGAGAAAGCCCAGCACGCCGACGGTGGTGACGCTTTCGGCGTCCGATGCCAGGCGGGCGCTGCGATAATAGGCGAGGTAGCCGGTGATCAAGGCGCTGCCCCAGAACGCGGTTTGCAAGAGGAAGCCTGAAAAAGCCAGGTTGTGAAACAGGCGATCGGCGGCCGGCGAGAGCTTCAGCATACCGACGGCGAAGGTCGCCGAAAGGAGAAGCAAAAACCAAGTTTGAGTGCGGGCCAAGGCCTGGAAAAAAATGTCGTCCCAGCGGTTGACCGACTTGGAGGACCAGGCCTTCAAGCGGAAGAGGATGATCTTTTTCAACAAGAGCAAAGCGGCCAAGGTCAGGACGAAGACGCCGAGGGCCATCCCCGCCTCCCGCCAACCGTTTTGGTGAAAAAGCTCTTCAAGATATTTCCGCAAAGACTCCAAGACTACGCTCCTATTTCGATCGTGAAATCCCATCCCCCGACCCATTCCCGCCACTAACGGGCCAAAGACCGCAACAATCGCAAAACCGCACGATGATTTGGGACCGTGAATTTGGCCGCGGTCGGCGGTTTCCCTACCCTTAGCGTGTGAGCCCTGGCCGGCAGGGCCCGAAACAGGTCCTCGTCCGTGGCGTCGTCTCCAACGGCCATGAGAAAATCCGGCGGTCTCCTCCCCAGAAAGGCGAAGGCGCCCTCGGCCTTGGTCACACCTTGGGCCCGCACCTCGACGATCTTGTTGCCGCGCAAAACTTGCACCTCCAGGTTGCCCGTCCTTTGCAATAATTCGTCCAAGAGCTCCTTCTCGCGCAGCGAGGCCATCTCCGGCGGGGAATTTCGGAAGTGCCAGACCAGGCCGTATTCCTTCTCCTCCACGAAGGCGCCTGGCAGGCGGTCGGCGTAGGTCTGCAGCAGGGCCCGGATCTCCTCGCGCCAGGGATCGCGGAGCGGCCGGATACGGCGCCAAGGCCCCTTGGGGCCGCGAAGCCAAGCGCCGTGCTCGGCCACCAAGGCGACCGGAATGTCTCCGAACCACTCTTCCAGCACCGCGCGGGGCCTCCCGCTGATCAGGACGGTCCGGCACCGCGGCAGCGCCGTCAGGCACCTCAGGAGATCGGTCAGCCGCCTGGCGGGCTTCGCTTCGGCAGGATCCTTGAAATAGGGCGTGAGGGTACCATCGTAATCCAGCAACAAGGCGCGGCGCTTCGCCGCTCGAAAGGCCGAAAGCAGCCGGCGCGCCGCATCGCCTGACAAAACCTTCGGACCGCGGCGCCGGCCCCGCCTCCGCACGGCGGCGAGCTGCTGCAGAAAGTCGTCGGCCCATCGAACCACGGTGTAGCGCTCGAGGCGGCGTTGCATGGCGCGGTTGCGCCGGACCTGCTCTTCTACGGGCATCTCGAGACCGGCGTGGATCGCCTGGGCGATCTCCTCTCGCGAATTGGGATTGACCACTGCCGCCTCGCCTAATTCGTAGACCGCACCCGCCATCTCGCTCAATATCAATACCCCCGTCCCCTCCCGGCGGGAGGCGACGTATTCCTTGGCGATAAGGTTCATTCCATCGCGGAGCGGCGTCACCAGCGCCACGTCGGCGGCGGTATAGAGGCTGGTCAGCGCGGCGGTCGTCTTGGCGCGGTATTGGTAGAGGACGGGCGTCCATTCATGGCTGCCGAAGCGGCCGTTGATCCGGCCGATCGCCTCGTCGATCTTGCGCTTCATGTCCTGGTACAGATTCATCTGCGTCCGGGAGGGAACCAGCACGAGAAAGAGCCGGACCTTTTTCTGCCAGGAGGGATTCTTCTCCAGAAAGAGCTCATAACCCTCGAGGCGATTGAGGATGCCCTTGGTGTAGTCCAGGCGGTCGACCGAGAGGATCAGCTTGGCGTTGCGCAAGGCCCGCTTGATGTTGGCGCCTTCGGCGACGATCTTGGGCGAGGCCGCAGCCGCCCGAAAGCCCTCGTAATCGATCCCCATCGGAAAGGTATCCGCCTTCACCACGCGCCCCTCGATCTCGAGGATGCCGTTGTGGTGCTCGTGCCCGAGGATGCGCAGGACGCAGCGCAGGAAAGCCTGAGTATAGTCGTGGGTGTGGAAGCCGATCAAGTCCGCACCCAGCAGGCCTTCCAGGATCTCGCGCCGCCACTTAGCCGGAAGAAGGCGGAAGATCTCGAAGGAGGGAAAGGGAATGTGGAGGAAAAATCCGATGGGAAGCTGGGGCAGTTGCTCGCGAATCAGGCGCGGCAGCAACAACAAATGGTAGTCGTGGATCCACAACACGTCGCCGGGCCGGGCCTTCCGAACGACGGCCTCCGCATAAACGCGGTTCGCCTCGTGGAAATCCTCCCAATGGCCCTCCTCGAAAACGGTGTAGCCCGGAAAGAAATGGAACAAGGGCCAAAGCGTCCGGTTGCAGAAGCCATTGTAGAAGCCGTCGAGGGTCTTTTGCAGGAGAAAAACGGGAAAGGCCTTCCGACGGGCGAACAGCCGCTCCAGGCGCGATTTCTTCGCGAAGTCGCGGACCCCAGGCCAACCGATCCAAAGGTGGTCCGAGGCCCGGCTCTCGGCGCGGGAGCGCCACTCGAGGTAACTGTGGATTCCCGTGGCCAACCCGCCGACGCTCGGACGAAGCTCGAAATCCAGGCCCTTTTCGACGGCGGTAAGCGGTAAACGATTGGAGACGATGACCAGCCGCACGGACCGTCCTCCTTTCGTTGAGGTTGTAATGGCGGCGCTAGGAAGAGAGCGGGGACTCTCGATACTTCGCGAGCAGGTTCGCAGTGTTGATGAGCGCCATGTGGGAGAACGCCTGGGGAAAATTTCCGAGCAGCTCTCCGGTTTCAGGGTCGATATGCTCCGATAAAAGCCCCAAATGGTTGGCATGGGCAAGGACTTTTTCGAAAATTTCCTCGGCTCGCGAAATTTCCCCGATCGAAACAAGGGCCTTCGCGATCCAAAAAGATGCCAGCACGAAGGAATTCTTGGGTCTACCGAAATCGTCCGACGCGACATAACGATATCCGAAGCCGTCCCGCAGCAGCTCCGAGGCGCAGCGGCGGACGGTGGCGACCCACTTTGGATCGGAGGCTGGCAAGAAGCCCACGCCCTCCATCCTCAGCAGGGCCACGTCGAGGGCCTCTGATTGGTAGGATTGCGTAAAGCTGTTGAGATGCGGCTTCCACGCCTTCGTCAAGATTTCCTCCCGGATCCTCGCCGCGATCCCCTCCCATTCCGAAACGAGAAGAGGCTTGTCGAGGGCCCCGGCGATGCGGGCCCCCCGGTCCAAAGCCACCCACGAGAGGACCTTGGAAAAGGTAAAGTGGGCCTTGCGGTTGCGGTACTCCCAAATGCCGGAATCCTCTTCTTCCCACTGCTGGGCGATGGTCCGAACCAAAAATTTCACCAAGGACCAATGCCACCCGGCCAGGTGCTCGATGCCGCGCGCTTGGGAATACCGGTATAAGGCGTCCAGCACCTCGCCGAAGACATCGTTTTGCTTCTGGACGGCCGCCGCGTTGCCGATGCGGACCGGTGAGGAACCGCGGTAGCCCTTCAGATGCGGCAAGATTTTCTCCTCCAAGTGGGTGCCCCCATCGATGCGATAAAGGATTTGCACCCGGCTTTGCTTGCTCTCCAGGATGCCCAACAAAAAATTCAAAAAGGCCTCCGCCTCCTCGAAATGACCGACCGAGGTCAGGGCCTCCAACATCAAGGAAGCGTCCCGCAGCCAGCAGTAACGGTAGTCCCAATTCCTTTCTTCCCCGACGATCTCGGGGAGGGAAGTAGTGGGAGCCGCGATGATTGCGCCGGTTTCTTGGAAGGTCATGAGCTTCAAGGCCAGGGCCGAGCGCAGCACTGCCTCCGGCGCCACCGAGGGGAGCCGGCAATGCGAGGACCAAGTGCGCCAATAGGCCTCGGTCTTGGCCCGCTGCTCGAGGACCTTCGCGAGGTCGGTGGCCACGAGGTGCTCGTGGTAGGAAAGCAGGAAAAATTCGGCGCGGTCCAAGGGGACGAAGTCGTCGCCGAGGACGCGGTTCAGCGGGAGGCTGGAATAAAGAAAGACGTCCTCCCGGCCGTGCCGCGCGCAGGCCACCCGGTCTTGGACCTCGAGTTCCGTGCGGCCTTCCGCGTAATTGAGGCGGGGGAGAAATTGGACGCGAAATTCCGGGCGACCCCGGACCAGCTCCAGGACGCGGTGGACCTCGGGCGGGTGCCAATAACGGTCGCCCACCCGGTAACGCGGCATATAGTCAACGACCGCAAATGCGTTCGATCCGTCGTCGAACTCGGTGCGCAGGACGTTGGTTTCGGGCAGGTAGCTCTGCCGGATTTTCCCTTCGTTTTTCGGTAAAATCCGGAAGTTTCCGCCTTCTTCATCCAAAATTTTGGCGAAGATAGAGGGGTTGTCGAAATTGGGGAGGCACAGCCAGTCGATGCTGCTGTTCTCGTGCACCAGGGCGGCGCTTTTGCAATTTCCAATGAATCCGTAACGCATCCCGGTAAAGATGACCTACCGGACTAGAAAAAGTCCAGGGCCTCTTGCACCCTTCCGACTCGAACCAGAGCGAGGCCATCCGGAGATCTTTCCCTCGAGCCCTTTTTCGGGAGGATGGCCCGTTGAAAACCCAGGCGCGCAGCCTCCTGCAGGCGGATCGCCTCGCCGGCGACCGGGCGGATCTCGCCGCTTAAGCCCACCTCGCCCAGGACCAAGGTCCGCTTTTGCAGGGCGCGGTTTTGAAAGCTGGAGACGATCGCCAGCAGGACGCCCAGGTCCACCGCCGGCTCGTCGACGTCGAGTCCCCCGACCACGTTGAGGAAGATGTCCTGTCCACCCAAGTGTAGGCCGACGATCTTCTCGAGCACGGCGCAGAGCAGGGCCACGCGTTGCGAGTCGACGCCCACCGTCACCCGCCGCGGCATCCCAAGGGAGCTGGGCGTCACCAGGGCCTGGAGCTCGGCCAAGAGCGGCCGCGTACCCTTGAGGCTGCTCACCACCACGGAACCCGGCGCCAGCTCGGGGCTATCCGAGAGGAATAATTCCGAAGGATTGGTGACCTCGACCAGGCCGCTGCCGCGCATCTCGTAGACGGCGAGCTCGCTGACCGAGCCGAAGCGGTTCTTGAAGGTGCGCAAGATCCGGTAGGGCTGGCCGCGATCGCCCTCGAAATAAAGCACCGTGTCGACTATGTGCTCGAGGATCTTCGGGCCCGCGAGGGCGCCCTCCTTCGTCACGTGCCCGACCAGCAGGACGGTGAAACCGCGGGATTTGGCGAGGTAGAGAAGCTTGCCGGCGCACTCCCGCACCTGCGTCACCGAGCCGGGCGCCGAGCCCAGGTCGGGCTGGTAGACGGTCTGGATCGAATCGACGACCAACATTTGCGGCTTCAAGGCCTCGATCTGCGGCAGGGCGCGCGAGAGGTCGTTCTCGGTCATGACGTAGAGGTTTTGCGACTTCACGCCGAGGCGCTCGGCGCGCAGCTTGATCTGATCGGCGGATTCCTCGCCGCTCAGGTAGGCAACCTTTCCGCCCGCCTCGCCCAAGCGCGCGAGCACCTGCAGGACCAGCGTCGATTTGCCTATGCCGGGGTCGCCGCCCAACAAAATCACCGAGCCGGGGACCATGCCGCCGCCCAGGAGGCGGTCGAGAAGGCGCTCCGCTACGCTTACGTCGGACGCCGCCGCAAGAAGCGCGATTTCCGCCGGCTTTTCATCCTCCGCATCAATGCGGGCTGCCGCCAGAATGACCTCAGCTACTCCAAGTTCATCGGTGGGCTGAAGAAAGCGGGCGTCGAACTGAATCGCAAGATTCTTGCCGACCTCGCCGCCAACGAACCCGCGGCGTTCACGTCGCTGGTGGATAAGGCCAAAGCCGCCATCGCGTAGTATAGTCTGGTTGCATGGAACTGATCCGGGAAGACGAAGACGCACTCGCCCGCCTCGAAGCCCGACTGGACTTGCTGGCGCAGACCCTGTCGACGCTGAGGACCCGCAACGCGGAACTCGAACAGCAGCTGAACGCGGCCGAAGCCTCTCGCGACGCCGCCGTCGCCGAGGTCGATGACGTCCGCGAACAACTCGCGCGCGCCTCGGAGGAATCCGAAGCTTTGCGCAACCGCCAGCGGGAAGCCGCTTCCCGGATCAAGAACCTTCTCTCGCAAGTGGAGCAGATGGATCTGCTCTCCGAGGCTTAATCAAGGAGCCGAAACCGTGGATTCCGGCTCAGCTGAAAAAAATCTCGTACGCGTCACGATCTTCCAGCACCCCTACACGCTCCGCTCCTCCGGGGAGCCCGGCGAGACCGAGGCGCTGGCCCAGGCCGTCGACGACCTCATGAATCAGATCGCCTCCCGCAGTGCCGGCAATGATCCGGTCCGCGTGGCCGTGCTCTCTTCCCTCCACCTGGCCGACCGCGTCCGCCTTCTCGAGCGCCGGATCGCCGAATTCGAGCAGCGCGCCGAACGGCTTGACGAAATCGCCGCCTCCCTGCTCGATCCCGAGCAGGCTTAAGCTCTCAAAACAGCCGTTCCTGCCTTCGCAGTGTGCCAAAACTGCCGATATTGGCTATGACAAACGCCACCCGAAACTGATTCTCGTTGCGCGCGCCGAAGTTGAGCCGCCGGAACTGGAAGCTGTACGCGCAACAGTTCGTGTTGTAGGTCATCTGTGTGTTGGCGAACTGCAAAACCCGTGTCTGATAGTCGTACAGCGCGAAGAAACCCGCATTCCAGCCGCGGCGGTTTTCCTTGCCCAGCCCCACCATGCCGCGAATCTGGTTCGACGGCGGCGACAGCACGGTGCCCGGCGCAGGCGTGCCCCGGCAGGGGTTTGCCGGGCCCTCCTCGCCCAGCAGCGGGATGCAACTCACTTTGTTGTGGCCCACCGAGAAGAAGTAATTGTCAAATCGCGCGTCCGCGCTCGCGCTGGAATTCACCAGCTTGCCCCGCAGGGGATCGTAGTCGGTCCGCCATTC
>SZOV01000066.1 GCA_030263375.1 Deltaproteobacteria bacterium PRO3 | reverse complement strand
ACTTCAGAGTAAACCTGAAGTACCTTCTGAGCTTCAAGCAGTGCTCAGACAGCGCTTGAACAAGCGCTCGAAATTACGGCTGGTGGTCAGCGCGATATCTTCCGGTGCACATCCGCGCAGCTCGGCAATCTGTTGCGCCACATGGACCACATACGACGGATTATTGGTCTTGCCGCGGTATGGCACCGGTGCCAGGTATGGGCTGTCGGTCTCGATCAGCATCCGGTCGAGCGGCAGGCGCCTCGCCGCGTCCTGCGTGACTTCGGCCTTCTTGAAGGTGACGATGCCGGTGAAGGAGACCAAAAAATTCTCGTCGAGGACCCGTTTGCCGAATTCGTAGTCGCCGGAGAAACAGTGGAAGACCCCGCCGACCTCGCGAGCGCCCTCTTCTTTCAAGACCTGCAAAAGCTCGTCGTGGGAGTCGCGGTCGTGGATGACGAGGGGCTTTTTCACCTCGCGGGCCAGGGCGACGAAGCGCCGCAAGGCGGAGAACTGCTCCTCGCGGGTCGAGTGGTTGTAGTGGAAATCGAGGCCCACCTCGCCGATCGCCGCGACCTTGGGGTGGGCGGCGAGCTCGCGGGCCCGCGCCAGGACCACGTCGTCGACCAGCTTGGCGTCGTGCGGGTGGACACCGATCGCGGCGACGACCTCGGGGAAGCGCTCGACCACCTTGAGGGCGCCCTCCATGCTGGCCGTGCCCTCGCCGGAGGCGATGTGCACGATGCGGTCCACTCCCGCCTCGCGGGCGCGCCGCATCATCGGCTCGATTTCCTCGGGCGAGTAGGTGGAAAAGTCGATATGAGCGTGGGTGTCGATATACATAAAAAGCAGGGGCCGTTCGCGAACGGCCCCTACGACTCATGAAACCTGATGGAATCCTAAAACACTACGCCGCCTGCTGCTCCGGCTGCGCCTTCTCCAAGACCACCTCGAGGATGCGCGTCTCGGGGTCGTAGTTCAGGCGGTGCGACTTGATGGGCACGGGGAAGTTGAGCTCGCGCAGGAAGCCCTCGGGGAAGGAGTTGACCCAGCCGCAGAGCTTCTTGACCTTCTCGTCCTCGAGCTTGGCGCGGATCTTGACGTTGCCGCCGTGGATCTCGACCGCGGCCTTGTACTCGGGCATGTCGTCGGGCAGGCCCCACTTGAACTTGAGGCGGTGGTTGGGGACCTTGGCGGGCATGTCGAAACGGACGATGTAGCGGTCTTTTTCTTCGTCGACCGAGGAGGCCATGCCGTAGCGCTTCATGCGTTCCCACTGCGGCTCGAGCTGGTCGCGGACCGCGGCCCAGCGGCGCTCCCAGTCGCTGTTGTCGGTCTCGGCGGGCGCGGCTTCGACCTTCTTCTCGCCCTCCGGTTTGGCGGGCATGGGCATATTGACGAGCTTGATCGCGTCGACCGGGCAGACGGTGACGATGTCCCAGGGATTGAACTTGCCGACCGGCGATTTTTCCTTGGCGATGGCCCGGGTGTGCTCGGCGTTCATCACGAAGATGTCGGGAAAATCGTTGCAGCAGGCGTCACAAGCGATGCAGTCCTCGGTGACGAAATACTCTTCTAATTGGGCAGCCGCTTCAGCCATTTCAAAAACCTCCGCAAAATCAATGCGCTCGACCTATTATCCGGTCCGGGCAAGGGCTGTCAATATCAAGTGTCGAGGTGCCTAAGTGTCGGAGTGTCTAAGTTTCTTTTGCCAAAGGTTTGAGATTTTGCGGTATTGGCGTCAAAAAACTTAAGCACTTCGGCACTTCGACACTTAATTTAGCAATGCGTCGACGAATTCGGTCGCAAAGAAGGGCTGGAGGTCTTCCAGACGCTCGCCCAGGCCCACGTAACGGATGGGCACCCCGATCTCATCGAGGATTCCCACGACGATCCCGCCCTTCGCCGTGCCGTCCAGCTTGGTGAGGATGATGCCGGTCAGGCCCAAGGCCTGGTGGAACTCCCGCGCCTGGTGCAGGGCGTTCTGGCCCTGGGTGGCGTCGACCACCAGAATGATCTCGTGGGGCGCGCCGGGCAGGGCCTTGTCGATCACCCGCCTCACCTTCTTCAGCTCCTCCATCAGGTTGACCTTGGTGTGCAGCCGTCCGGCGGTATCGATCACCACCTTATCGAAATTCCGCGCCACCCCCGCCTTGACCGCGTCGTAGGCCACGGCGGCGGGGTCCGCACCCTCCTTCTGCGCCAGCGTGTTGGCGCCGACCCGCGTCGCCCAGACCTTCAGCTGGTCCACCGCACCGGCGCGGAAGGTGTCGGCCGCGGCCAGGAGGACCGTCTCGTTGTTGTTCCGATAGAGGGAGGCCAGCTTGCCGATGGTGGTCGTCTTTCCCACCCCGTTGACGCCGACGATCATCTGCACGTGAGGCTTCTTCGGGAGCAGCGATTCGGTGGGATGGGCGTTCAAGATCTTCAGGATCTCGGTGCGCAGGTAGCCCTTGAGTAAGTGAATGTCCTTGCGCCCGCTGGCGGTGACGTCCTCGCGGAGATAGCGCAGCAGCTTCTGGGTGGTCTTCACGCCGACGTCCGCCCCGAGCAGGACCTCTTCCAGGTGGGCGTAGACCCCCTCGTCGATGTCCCGGCTGATGCGGATCAATTCGCCTAAGCGGACCTTGAGCTGGTCGTGGGTCTTCTCCAGCCCCAAGGTCATGGTGGAGGCCACCTGGCGCTTGGCCTGACGTTTTCGGTACAGAAATAGGCCGGAAAAGAGCCCCGTCAGCCCGACGAGGCCGGCGCCTAGGTAGATCCCGTATTCCTGGAGAAAGACTTCCATGGTTTAGAAAAAGGCCGGAGGGCTAGTTTGCCCTCCGGCCTGTTCCTGGAGTGGGAATATTTATTCCCAAAATGATTCAGTTATTGCGGCTGCGGGGCCGGGGCCTTGGCCGCCGCCGGGGCCGGCGGGACCGATCCGGGGTTGAGCAGGGCCTCGATGATCTGCTTGAAGGCCGGGAAGGGCTGGGCCCCCTTCAGGGCGACGCCGTTGATGAAGAAGGCCGGGGTCCCCGTGGCGCCGTTGGCCCGGGCGAACTCCATGTCTTCCTTGATAACGGTGTCGTACTTGGTCGACTTGAAATCGACCTCAAACTTCTTGAGGTCCAGGCCGGCCTCTTTGGCCGCCTTCATAATGCCCGCCTCGCTCAAGTCCTGCTGGTTGGCGAAGAGGGCGTCGTGCATCTCCCAAAACTTGCCTTGGTCCTTGGCCGCCATCGAGGCCTTGGCGGCCGGCATGGCGTTGGGGTGGAAGGGCAAGGGGTTGTGGCGGAAGGCCAGGCGGACCTTGCCGTCGTATTCCTTCAGGATCTGGTCGATGGTCGGCAGGACCCGCTTGCAGAAGGGGCATTGGAACTCGGAGAAGACGACCATCGTGATGGGCGCGTTTTCAGCCCCCTTGGTCGGCGCATTGTCGATCGGGACCTTGATCGCGTTTTTGATGCGGTCGGCCAGCGGCAGCTCGGGCGGACGCTGCGGGCGGGCCGCCTTCATGGCCTCTTGGATGGGCTTCTGCAGGGCCTGGGGGTTCTTTTGGATGTAGTCGCCGACGGCCTTCTCCAGCTGCTCTTGGCTGGGACCGCAGGCGGTGGGAACGACCAGGGCGGCGGCCAAGGCGGCGCCGAGCAGGAGCTTCGATAGAGTTTTTGGGAATGACTTCACAATGTTTCCTCCGAGATAAGGTATGAAGAGCCCCGCGATTCTGGGCCACGCAGGGTCTCTGGATGAAATTCTGCGATCTTAAGGAGCTTAAGCCCCCCAGTCAAGCGGGGCTTCGGCAGACCTGCCATACGAGGACCGTTCCGATCCAGCGCATTCTTTGGATAAACGCCCGAAATCCATAAATGACTTGCCAGAAAAAGCCTTTTTAAGTGTTATGGGCGGCGAGGCGCCTTCTCGCCTGGGCTCGCGGCGCCGAGGAGCATCCATGAAAAATCTCTTCCGTTTCGGCCTGGCGGCCCTCGTGGCCTTAAGCGCCTGCAAGAAAAACGAAAACGTCCTGACGCTCGGGGAGTTCGCCTCCTTGACCGGGACGACCGCCACCTTCGGCCAGTCGATGAACGACGGGGTGCAGCTCGCCCTGGAAGAGGTCAACAAGACCGGCGGCCTCCTGGGCAAGCAGGTCGAGGTGATCGTCGAGGACGACCAAAGCAAGCCGGAAGAGGCCCGCACCGCGGTCCTGAAGCTGATCAAACAAAACCAGGTCAAGGCCCTGATCGGCGAGGTCGCCTCCTCCCGCAGCCTGGCCGCCGCCCCCGAGGCCCAGAAGAGCAAGATTCCGATGATCTCGCCCGCCTCGACCAACCCCAAGGTCACCGAGGTGGGCGACTACATCTTCCGCGCCTGCTTCGTCGATACCTTCCAAGGTTCCTCGATGGCCCGCTTCGCCTTCAACGACTTGGGGCTGCGCAAGGTCGCCATCCTCTACGACATCAAGAACGACTACAGCGTGGGCCTGATGGAGTTCTTCGAAAAGACCTTCAAAGAATTGGGCGGCGAGATCGTCGCCAAACAGAGCTACTCGGAGGGCGACATCGAGTTCCGAGCCCAGCTCACCGACATCAAGAGCGCCGCTCCGCAGGCCATCTACGTCCCCGGCTACTACACCGAGGTGGGCCTGATCGCCCGCCAGGCCCGCGACCTGGGCCTCAACGTCCCGCTGATGGGCGGGGACGGCTGGGACAGCCCGAAGACCCTCGAGATCGGCGGCGCCGCGGTGGAGGGCAGCTATTTCAGCAACCACTACTCCGCGGACGACCCCTCGCCGGTGGTCCAGGACTTCATCAAGAAATACCAGGCCAAGTTCGGCAAGGTCCCCGACGCGATGGCGGTCCTGGGTTATGACGCGGCCAACATCCTCTTTGACGCGATCAAGCGCGCGGGCAGCGACGAGGGCCCGAAGATCCGCGACGCGCTCGCCGCCACCAAGGACTTTCAAGGCGTCACCGGCAGCATCACGATGGACGCGCAGCGCAACGCCAAGAAGAAGATCGTCATCCTGAAGATCGAGGGCGGGAAGGTGAAATTCCACAAGTCGCTGGATCCGGCGTAGGAATGACCGAATTTTTCCAACAACTCGTCAACGGCCTGGCCTGGGGCAGCATCTACGCGCTCATCGCCCTGGGCTACACCATGGTCTACGGCGTCCTGCGGCTGATCAACTTCGCCCACGGCGACGTCTACATGGTGGGCGCGATGGTGGGCTACTACGCCGCCCGCCTGGTGACCGGGGGCGGGACCTTCGCGCGCTTCGCCTTCGTCATGCTCTCGGCCATGCTGGTCTGCGCGCTGCTGGGCGCCCTGATCGAGCGCCTCGCCTACCGTCCGCTGCGCCAAGCCCCGCGCATCAACGCCCTGATCACCGCGATCGGCGTCTCGCTCTTCCTGGAGTACTTCGGCCAGTGGCTGTTCGGGGCCGACCCGAAATTCTTTCCCACCCTGATCGAGACCCGCGAGGTCGTCAACTTCCACGGCGTCGTCGTCAACAACATCCAGCTCGCCATCTTCATCGTCAGCTTCGTCCTGATGTTCGGGCTGCGCTTCGTCGTGCAAAAGACCAAGGCCGGCAAGGCGATGCGCGCGGTGTCGTTCAGCCATACGGCGAGTCACCTGGTGGGCATCAACGTCAACCGCATCATCAGTCTCACCTTCGTCCTGGGCTCGGTGTTGGCCGCGGCCGCCGGTATCCTGGTGGGACTCTCCAACCCGAAGATCGACCCGTTGATGGGCCTGATGCCGGGGCTGAAGGCCTTCGTCGCGGCGGTCCTGGGCGGGATCGGCAACATCCCCGGGGCCTTGATCGGCGGCCTGATCATGGGCGTCGCCGAGACGCTGGTCGCGGGCTACATCTCCAGCACCTACCGCAACGCCCTGGCCTTCATCATATTAATTCTCATCCTCTTGTTCCGTCCGGAAGGAATTTTGGGGAAGAGCACGCGGGAGAAGGTCTGATGAAGCGTCTCCTCGCCGTCCTGCTCTGCGTCGCCGTCCTGTGGGGCTTGAATCGCGCCTTCGACGCCTACCTCAACCCCTACTACCTGCAGATCCTGGTCTACATCGGGATCAACGTCGTCATGGCGACCTCGCTCAACCTGATCAACGGCTACACGGGGCAGTTCAACTTGGGGCACGCCGGCTTCATGGCGGTCGGGGCCTACGCCTCGGCGGCCTTCAGCGTCTATGCGCACCCGGCGCTGCGCGGGCTGCTGGGTTTCCTGCCGGCGACGGCCCTGGATCCTTTGCTTTTCCTCGTCTCTCTCGCCGTCGGGGTCTGCGCCGCCATCCTCTCCGGCCTGGCGATCGGACTCCCGACCTTAAGGCTGCGCGGCGACTACCTGGCGATCGCGACCCTGGGCTTCGGCGAGATCGTCCTGGTCGTCATCAACAACATGGAGGTCGTCGGCGGGGCGCGGGGCTTCTCCGACATCCCCGGCTATGCGAACTTCTTCTGGGTCTTCCTCTTCGCCGCACTCACCGTCTACGTGATCGGACGGATCACCCGGACGGCGAAGGGCCTGAGCTTCGCGGCGATCCGCGAGGACGAGATCGCGGCCCTCTCCCTGGGCATCTCCAACACCCGCGTCAAGGTGACGGCCTTCGTGATCGGCGCGGGCTTCGCGGGCCTTGGAGGAGGGCTCTACGCCCACTATTTGAACTACCTGCACGTCAACAGCTTCGGTTTTTTGAAATCCGTCGACTTCGTCGTCATGGTCGTCTTGGGCGGCATGGGGAATCTCTGGGGGGTGGTGATCGCCGCCGCCCTGCTGACCATGCTCCCCGAACTGCTGCGCGGCTTCGCGGAGTGGCGGATGATCCTCTACAGCCTGCTCATCATCGCGACGATGCTGCTGCGCTCGAAGGGGGTATCGATCAAACAATGGGTTAGGTCGTCATGACGCTTTTGGAAGTCCAAGACTGCGGCATCTCCTTCGGCGGGCTCAAGGCCCTCTCGGGCTTGAGCTTCTCGCTAAAGGCCCAGGAGCTGATGGCCATCATCGGGCCCAACGGTGCGGGCAAGACCACCTTCTTCAACCTGCTGACCGGCGTCTACGTCCCCACCTCCGGGGAGCTGCGTTTCCAAGACACCCTGCTCAACCCGCTCAAGCCGCAGGAGATCAACCGCCTGGGCGTCGCCCGCACCTTCCAGAACATCCGCCTCTTCCCGGACTTAAGCGTCTTGGACAACGTCCGCGCGGCCTGCTACCAGCGCGTCGGCTACTCGCTGTGGGACGCGGTCCTCGCGGGAAAGAAATTCCATGCGGAAGAAGCCGCCATCGCCGCCGAGGCCGAGGCCCTGCTCGAGCGCTTTCACCTGGCCGAACACCGCGACGAACGCGCCAAGAACCTCTCTTACGGCGACCAGCGCCGCCTCGAGATGGTCCGCGCGCTGGCGACCCGGCCCAAGCTGCTGCTGCTCGACGAGCCTGCCGCCGGCATGAACGCCTCCGAGAAGCGCGAGCTCATCGAACTGATCCGGCGCCTTCACGAGGAGCTGAAACTCTCGATCCTGCTGATCGAGCACGACATGGCGGTGGTGATGAACCTCTGCCCGCGCATCCTGGTGCTGGACTACGGCGTCCCCATCGCCGAGGGCACGCCCGAGCAGATCCGCAGCGACCCCAAGGTCATCGAGGCCTACCTGGGAGAAAGGGCGCCGAAGCTTTAGCCATGCTCACGATCCAAGACCTCCACGTCCACTACGGCGCCATCCACGCCCTGAAAGGCGTGAGCCTCCACGTCAAGGCGGGCGAGATCGTCACGCTGATCGGCAGCAACGGCGCCGGCAAGACGACGCTGGTGCGCAGCATCTCCGGCCTGATCCGGCCGAGCCGCGGCAGCCTGCGCTACGAGACGCCCGGCCACCAGGTCGACCTGGCCCGCGAGCCCAGCCACCGCATCGTCGCGCACGGGGTCGCCCAAGTCCCGGAGGGGCGCATGATCTTCGCCAACTTGAGCGTGAAGGAAAATTTGGAGCTGGGCGCCTACGGACGCCGCGACCGCAAGAATTTCGCCGGCGATATGGAACGGATCTTCGGCCTCTTCCCGCGGCTGCGCGAGCGCATCGCCCAGAGCGCGGGCACGCTCAGCGGCGGCGAGCAGCAGATGCTCGCGATCGGCCGCGCCCTGATGAGCCGGCCCACGTTGCTGTTGCTTGACGAACCCTCGCTGGGCATCGCGCCGGCCCTGGTGCAGCAGATCTTCAAGACCCTGAAGGAGATCAACCGGGAGGGGACCACGCTGTTGCTGATCGAGCAGGACGCCTACCTGGCCCTCGAGACCGCCGACCGCGCCTACGTGCTGGAAACCGGCGAGATCACGATGGAGGGCAAGGCCTCGGAGCTCTTGAAGGATCCCGCCGTACGGAAGGCCTACCTGGGCGAGGTGTAGCGCCGCTACTTGACCTGGAAGCCCTGGAGTTGGTTCTTCGAAACCGTCCCCCGCAGTCCCCGAAAATAGACCTCGTAAACGCCGCGTTCCTTGCAGGTATCCAGGATGACGACCGGGGAGCCCCGGTGCGGGATTTTCTCCGTGCGGGCCGTCGGCTCCAGGCCGCAGGGCAAGGAACCTTCGGGAACACGGAGGGGGACCTCGTCTTGGACGGTGCGCGCGGTGAGCGGAAAGCGGGGCAGGAGCCGCAACGGGGCCTGGCGCTGCAGGAGGGTCTGCATCGAAATCTCCGCGCAGGCACCCTTCTCTTCCTCGTTGCCAGCGCAATAACGAAACTTCCCGGCCTGCGTCGCCTTTTCCAAAATGCCGCCCGCGTGAACCAGGGGTTGGTTCGAATCCAGGGAAAAGATCCAAAAGCCCGTGTTGCCGATCCCGGAATTCGACTCGCGGATCAGTAAATAAGTCTTCCCGCCCTCCGCCAGCGCCTCCATCGCGAGGTTGTCGCAGCTCCCGAGGACCGGCTCGATCCGCGTCCCGCGAAGGTCCGAGCGGAAGATCGCCATGCCGTCGCTCTCGAAACCGCAGCCGGTCAAGACCGTGTAGTAGAGGTATTTTCCCTCGGGATCCAGATACCAGGCCGGATACCCCGCTTGATCGCCGTAGCCTTCGAGGAGGGCGACGCCCCAACGCAGGGAAAAGCGGTCGATGGGGTATTCCTTCCCGTCCACGACGGTGAACAGACGGCGATAGCTCTCCCCCGCCTCCGGCGCGGCCTTCAGGCGAAGCGCGACGCCCTTTTTGTGGGTGGCGATATCCTGGGTTTGCGCCGCGGCGGACGCGATTACCGCGAGGAAGGCGGCTCCGAAAATGAAGAGGTTCCGAAAAGGCTTCATGGCGGGGACCCGGCGCCTTAAGGCTAGGCGCTCTCCGCGTAGTCGCGGATTACGTCCTTCGCGATGCGGCTGAAGGCCTCGAAGACGCCCTCGCCCTGCTTCGCCACCGTCTCGAAGTCGGGCTTTTTGAAGGGGTTGAGCAGCTTGCGCATCGCCTCGAGGTTGGCGACGTTGGGGAGGTCGCGCTTGTTGTACTGCACGAGGAGCGGGACCTTATCGAGGCTCAAGGCCTGCTCGGTCAAGTTGGTCTGGAGGCTCTCCATCGAGCGGAGGTTGGCCTCCATCTGGTCGACCGAGCTGTCCGCGACGAAGACGATGCCGTCGACGCCCTTCAGGATCAGCTTGCGGCTGTCTTCGTACAGAACTTGGCCGGGCACCGTGTAGAGGTGGAAGCGGGTCTTGTAGCCGTCCACCTCGCTCAAGAATAAAGGCATGAAATCGAAGAACAAAGTCCGCTCGTTCGACTCCTGCTGGATCAGCTTGGACTTGGAGCTCCCCTTGGTCTTCTCGAAGAGGTACTCGAGGCAGGTGGTCTTTCCGGACTGGGCGGGGCCGTAATAGACGATTTTGAAGTTAATCTCTTTTTGCTGGTAATTGATGAAGGACATATTTGGGCGAATTCTAGGAAGCGGGTTCTCTACATGTCAAGGCTTACTAGGTTTCGTTCACGGGACACCCAATCACTTGCGGTGCCCGAAACAAGAGGCGATTCCCAATGGGTCCTGTCCGGTCTGCACCCCCACCGTGCTCGCAAGCTGCGCGCGGCGGGGGACCCCCGCCCGGCCACCCATTGGGAATCGCCTCTTGTTTCGGGAATTATTATTATTCTTACCGGCGACCTTCGATAGCGCGCTTGAGCGTCAGCGGATCGAGATACTCGATGCCTCCTCCCACCGGCACGCCCGAGGCGATGCGCGTCACTTTCACGCCCAGGGGAGCGAGGATCTTCATCAAATAAAGCGCCGTGGCCTCGCCCTCGACGTTGGGGTTGGTCGCGAGGATCACCTCGGCCAAGCCCTCGCCGGAGAGCCGTGCCAGTAGCTCGGCGATCTTGAGGTCGTCGGGGCCGACGCCCTCCAAGGGCGAGATCGCGCCGTGCAAGATGTGGTACTGCCCGCGGTAGGATTGGCTGCGCTCGATCGCGAGCAAGTCCTGCGGCGTCTCGACCACCAGTACGGTCTTGGCGTCGCGCTTCAGGTCGGCGCAGAGGCGGCAGGGGTTTTGCTCGGTGAGATTTTGGCAGCGTTTGCACAGGCTCACCTTGTCGTGCAGGTCGGCCAGCGCGGCCGAGAGCTCCTTCGCGTAGCCGGGCTTCTGCCGCAGGATGAAGAAGGTCAGGCGCGTCGCCGTCTTCTCGCCGATGCCCGGGAGTTGGCTTAAATAATGAACCAATCTGTCGATGGGTGAGGCCAATTTCTACCAACGCCCGTGTGGGGCACGGGGTCCTCTTCGAATTAAAACATCCCCGGCAGGCCCATGCCGCCCATCAGCGAGGACATCTCTTTTTGCATCTCCTCCGCCGCGCGGCGGTGGGCCTCGTTGACGGCGGCGACGATCAGGTCTTGCAGCATGGGGATGTCGCTCTTGTCGACCACGTCGGGCTCGATCTTGAGCTCGAGCAATTCCTGCTTGCCGTTGATCTTGGCGGTGACCATGCCGCCGCCGCTGCTGGCCTCGAAGACCCGCTGCGCCAGCGCCTCCTGCTTCTGCGCCATCTCGCGCTGCATCTTCTGGGCCTGCTTCATCAGCTTATTCATGTCCATGGGTTTTCACCTCTTGAAGGGTAGCGTTCAAAATTTCCATCGCCTGGGCCACCACCGGGTCCGGCGGGGGCAGCGGCGGACCTTGGTCGACGACCGGCGCGGCGGACCGGCCTTTGGCCTCTTGCCGCACCTCGACCTGCACCGGCGTGCCCAGTTCTTGGCTTAAGGCCTCGGCCAGGACGCCGCGCTTTTCGGAAAACATCTCGGCCTCGAAGGCGCCCGGCGCGAAGACCACCGTGAAACGCTCGCCCTCCCAGTACCTCGCCAGCGCGGGCGCCAGCAGGGCCTGGAGCTGGGGACGCTTCTTCAAGACGCGGTCGAGGACGTCGCTGTTGGGGTGCGAATGGAGCGCGGCGGGCGCCGGGGCCTCAAAAGAGTTGGCCTGGGAAACCGGGGCGGCCGGGGACGGGCTTGGGGCCTGGGTCCCGCGCTGGCCGGGACTCGCCGGGAGCGAGGCCCCCGCGACGCCCTTCCCCGCCAGGATCTGCGGCAGGGACTGGTAGGGCGTGCCGTGGACCAGCTTCACGATCATCAGGTCGAACAAGATCTTGGGCGACTCGCTGCGCGCGATCTCCTCGGTGCCGCGGTAGAGGGTTTGGAAGGCGATCTGCAGGTCGGGGAGCGCGACCGAGGCGATGGCCTTTTCCATCACGGCCAGCTGGTCCGCCGTGACGCCCTCGCCCAAGGCCGCGGCGCCGGCCGCCTTGAGCAGCGTCAGGTCGTGGAGGTACTCGACCCACTGCACCGCGATCTGCCGCAGGTCGAAGCCGCGGTGGTAGAGGTCCTCCGCCTTGGCCAGGGCCTCGGGGAGCTTCCCCTGCAGGCAGTCGGCCGTCAGGTCCTCGATCAGCGTGGCCGCGGCCAGGCCCAGCATCTCGCGGATCTTCTCGACCTGCAGCTTGTCGCCGCAGAGGCCGATCGCCATGTCGAGCAGGCTCTGCGAGTCGCGCATCGAGCCCTCGGCCGCGCGCGCCAGCAGGTCGAGGCTCGCGGGGTCGCTGCCGACCTTTTCCTCGCGGCAGATCTTCTCGAGGTGCTCGCGGATCTGGGCCTGGGAGAGGCGGCGCAGGTCGAAGCGCTGGCAACGCGAAAGAATCGTGACGGGGATCTTGTGCACCTCGGTGGTGGCGAAGACGAAGACGACGTGCGGCGGCGGCTCCTCGAGGGTCTTGAGCAGGGCGTTGAAGGCCGCGTTCGAGAGCATGTGCACTTCGTCGATGATGTAGATCTTGTACTTGCCGGCGGCGGGCATGTACTTCACCTGCTCGCGCAGCTCGCGGACACTCTCGACGCTGGTGTTGCTGGCGCCGTCGATCTCTTGGACGTCGAGGAAGCTGCCCTTGGTGATCGCCTGGCAGTTGGAGCACTGGTTGCACGGCTGGGCGGTGGGGCCCTGCTCGCAGTTGAGGGCCTTGGCGAAGATGCGGGCCAGCGAGGTCTTGCCGATCCCGCGCGCGCCGGTCAGCAGATAGGCGTGGTGCAGGCGGTTCTTGAGGATGGCGTTCTTCCAGGTCTCGGTGACGTGCTCCTGCCCGACCACCTCGTCGAAGCCCTGCGGACGGTATTTTCTGGCCAGTACCTGATAGGACATAAAAAAGGTGGCCAGGTGATCTCGCTGCACAGCCGAAAACCACTACCGTTGCTTCCTTCCGGACCTGGCGGGATTTGCGGCCCCGACTTGCGCGAGGACCCGGCCACGGCTTGAAATAGGACAGATCCGAGGGGGGTGGCAAGGACCAAATCCCTGGAATGAAAAAGGCCCCTGCGCGGGGCCTTTTTCGCGGAAATTCGGAATATATTGGTCGGCTTAGCCGCGGGGCCGGACGTCGCTTGGGCCATCCGTGCGGACGTCGCCACGCGCGTCGGTGCGGACGTCCAGGGCCGCGTCGCGACCGGAGTCGGGACGGGCGTCCATCGCGGCATCCTGGCGGATCACGTCGACCCGCGCATCGCCGCGGGCGTCGGTCCGGGCGTCGCCACGCGCATCCGCGCGCGCGTCGACTCGGGCGTCCGTACGACTGTCCCGGCGGGCGTCGGCATGGGCGTCGTCTAAGTCGCAGACCGGGGCGCAGCCGCCGCCCAAGGCCGCGGCCGCTCCGGCGAAGGCGACGAAGGTGGCCAGGGGCAGGGCGGAGACTAGGGCGACTCCGACGCCCAGCGCACGCTGGGCGGCCGTGGCGCCGCTCCACCAGCCGAAACTATAGAGCTCCTCGACGTCGGCCCAAAAACCTCCCTCATTCGCCGGCCGGACCGGCTGGGTCGGGGCGGCGGAGGGGTGGGCCTGGGGCGCGGGGGGCGGCAGCGGGGCTGAGGCGCCGGGCGCTTGGGCGCCCGAGTTCTGCGGCGGCCGCGCCGGGGGCAGGGCCTGCGGGGCGTTGCGGAACAAATTCACGCCGGGGATGCGGTGAAACTCTTCCTGGCAGCGGCGTCCCATCCCCACGTAGGACATCCCGCGCGCCTCGTCGTGGATGACCACGGGCTCGGGCGCGCCGCAGACCGGGCGCGGCAGCTCGCAAGAGTCGATCACGCTCAGGGTCTCGGTGGAAATGGGGGATGGACAGTAGTTAATCGGGGGCGTCATGAGAGGTTCTCCTGTGGTGCCCACCGAAGGAGTGCGTGCCCTTATTTTCGACCGAGCGGCCGCAAGGTTGCGGTTTCGGGGCCGGCATTTTAATGCTTGGCGGAAAAACCCTTCTATATTAGTAGCTTCCCGAATTTCCCCAGACCTATCCCCAAAGGAGCTCCCATGTCCGATCTCGTCATGGCCATCGACCAAGGCACCACCGGCACCACCGTCCTCATCCTCGACCACGAGCTCAACCTCCTGGCGAAGAAGAACAACGAGTTCCCGCAGTATTACCCCGAGCAGGGCTGGGTCGAGCACGACCTGGACGAGATCTGGGCCTGCACCGTCAAGACGATCGGCGAGGCCATCCAGATCGCCGGCATCGACCCCAAGCGCATCGCCGCCATCGGCATCACCAACCAGCGCGAGACGACGGGAATATGGGACAAGGGCAACGGCAAGCCCATCGACAAGGCCATCGTCTGGCAGGACCGCCGCACCGCCGACTTCTGCAACGCCCTCAAGAAAAAGCCGGGGATGGAGGCCAAGATCCGGAAGAAGACCGGCCTGGTGATCGACGCCTACTTCAGCGGCACCAAGATCAAGTGGCTGCTCGACCACGTCCCGCACGCGCGGCAGCGCGCCAAGGCCGGCGAGTTGGCCTTCGGCACCATCGACACCTTCTTGGTGTACCGCCTGAGCGGCGGCGCCGCGCACGTCACCGACGTCTCCAACGCCTCGCGCACCCTGCTGATGAACCTCAAGACCTTGGCCTGGGACCCCGAGCTGCTCAAGATCTTCTCGGTGCCCGCCGAGGTGCTGCCCAAGATCGCCTCCAGCTCCGAGATCTACGCCCACACCTCCGGCGTGCCCGGCCTGCCCGACGGCATCCCCATCTCCGGGATGGCGGGCGACCAGCAGGCGGCCCTCTTCGGCCAGGCCTGCTTCGACGCGGGCGCGGCGAAGTGCACCTTCGGCACGGGCTCCTTCATCCTGATGAACACGGGGAGCAAGATCGTGGCGAGCAAGAACAAGATGCTGACCACCGTCGCCTGGAAGATCGGCAAGAAAGTAAATTACGCCCTGGAGGGCTCCGCCTTCATCGCGGGCGCGGCGGTGCAGTGGCTGCGCGACGGCCTCAAGACCATCGATTCGGCCGCCGAGATCGAGTCGCTGGCGGAGAGCGTCCCCGACTCCGGCGGCGTGACCTTCGTCCCGGCCCTGGTCGGCCTCGGCGCGCCGCACTGGCGCCAGGAGGCCCGCGGACTGATCAGCGGCATCACCCGCGCCACCACCCGCGCGCACCTGGCGCGGGCGACCCTCGAGGGCATCGCCTTCCTGCAGTACGACATCCTCCAGGCCATGGCGAAGGACTTGGGCAAGAAATTGAAGGTGCTCAAGGTCGACGGCGGCGCTTCGGTCAACAACCTCCTGATGCAGTTCTTGGCCGACATCCTGCGCGTCGACATCGTTCGCCCGAAGATGGTCGAGACCACCGGCCTGGGCGCGGCCTTCCTGGCCGGGCTGGCGGTGGGCGTCTGGAAGAACGAGCTGGACATCACCAAGAGCTGGATCAAGGACCGCGACTTCATGCCGACCCTGGCCCCGGCCGCGGCGAAGAAGCACGTCGAACGCTGGCAGGCGGCGGTGAAGAAGGCTTAAATAGGTTTATTTTCTGGAAGGAATGAGATCCAAACGCTCGGCAATCCAATACTTGATCAAGGCTTGGCGCGTGAGGCCCAATTCACGGGCCTTGAGGTCGATGCGCTTCAGCACCATCGGAGTGAAATCGATGTTCACCCGCTTGGTTTTCGTGTCGAGCAGGTCGGCGATGTCGTTTTCTTCGAAGTAGGCGTCGAATTCCTGAGCGTTCTTAGGTTTTTTAGAGGCTTTTTTCATAAAGCTTGGCCTCCTTTTCACGGGAGCGGCGACAACTGATAATCCGAATACGGTCGCCTCGGATCGTATATATACAGGTAAATAACTTTCCATCCAGTGGGCCAATGATGGCGAAGCGGTTTTCGAACTCCGCTCTTGCCAAAAAATTCACGTAAGGCCCTTGCCAAATTTCTTGAGCAACTACGAAATCGACGCCGTGTTTTTGCAGGTTGCTGCGGCTTTTGGCGGCATCGAACTCGAATTTCACGGAAAAATCATACCAAAATGGTATAGATTTGCAACCTTATTGGCGGAGGGATCGGCGCATTTCGGCGATGGTGTCGGCGTAATTGTTCGATTGGAAGATCGCCGAGCCGGCGACGAAGATGTCGACGCCGGCCGCCGAGACCTCGGCGATGTTCTCGACCTTGACGCCGCCGTCGATCTCGATCTGGAAATTCAGCTTATGCTCGCGCCGCATCTGGTCGAGCTCCGCCACCTTCTTGAAGGCCGCGGGGATGAACTTCTGCCCGCCGAAGCCCGGATTGACTGTCATCACCAGGATGAAATCCACCTCGTCCAGGATATAGCCCATTGCGGCGACCGGCGTGTGCGGGTTGAGGGCGATCCCCGCCTTGGCGCCGAGCGAGCGGATCAGCTGGATCGAGCGGTGCAGGTGGCGCGAGGCCTCGACATGGACGCTGATGTAATTCGCGCCGGCCTTGACGAACTCGGCGACGTATTGGTCGGGGTGGTCGATCATCAGGTGCGCGTCGATGGGGAGCTTCGTGATCTTGCGCACCGCCTCGAGGACCAGCGGGCCGACGGTGATATTGGGCACGAAGTGGCCGTCCATCACGTCGAAGTGGATGATGTCGGCGCCGGCGGCCTCGACGGCCCGGACTTCGTCTCCCAGGCGGGAGAAGTCGGCGCTCAAGATGGATGGGGCGATCAATTTCGGCATAGGCCTTCCTATTCGAATCTCAGCGGGGTCTTGCCCTGCAAGCCTCGCATAAAATCCTCCGCCGACAAAACGCTTTTTCCCTCCGGCTTAAGCCGCAAAACCTCGAGGCTCCCCGCGCCGCAATCCACCAAAAGCTGCCCCCCGGGGCCGCGACGCAGCGCGCCCGGCGGGCCGGCCTCGGACTCGGGCGCGGGCCTCAGCTCGGTGAAGATCACCCGCTTACCCTCGAGGAAGGCGTAGACCCCGGGCCAGGGGCTCAAGCCCCGGTAACGGTTGAAAATCTCCGTCGCGGGCCGATTCCAGTCGATGCGGCCCTCTTCCTTCTTGAGCAAGGGCGCGTAGCTCGCCTCGGCCTCCCCCTGCGGGGTCGGGTGGATCGTCCCCCGCTCCAAGGCCTCGACCGTCCGGACCAACTGCTCGGCGCCCAGGACGGCGAGGCGCTCCGACAAACTGCCCGCGGTGTCGTCGGGGCGGATCGGCTCGCTCCACTGCATCAATATAGGACCGGTGTCGAGGCCCGCCTCCATCACGATCGTCGTCACGCCGCTCTCCGCATCCCCGTTGATCAGGGCATAGGCGACGCAGGCCGCGCCGCGATATTTGGGCAGCAAGGAAAAATGAAGATTGACGCAGCAGATCTCGGGGATCTCCAGGACCTCGGGCGGGAGGATCTTGCCGTAGGCGACGACCGCGATCAGCTCGGGCCTAAGCTCCCGCAGCGCCGCGGCGAACTCGGGCGTGCGGATTTTTCCGGCTGCCGCACGGGCAGGCCCAGGGCCTCGGCGGCCGCCTTGACCGCAGGCGCCGTCAAGACCTGGCCCCGCCCCTTGGGCCGGTCCGGCTGCGTCACGACCGCGGCGATCTCGTGCCCCGCGGCGTGCAGGGCCTTCAGCGAGGGGACGGCGATCTCGGGGGAACCCATGAAGACGATGCGGGCCATCCGTCAGCGAGGCGTGCTCGCGCAGCGCGAAGCGCGTGAAACCGCGCACCATCGCTACCGCACCACGACCTGCCCCTTTTTGACTTTGTCCTTGTAGAGGTCTTGTTTCAGGCGGCTCAGTTTGTCGAGGATGAGGATCCCGTCCATGTGGTCGACCTCGTGTTGCAGGGCCACGGCCAGCAGGTCCTCTCCGGAGAGCTCGTAGGGACGGCCCTCCCGGTCCAAGCCCTTCACGACCACGCGCTGCGCGCGTTTCACCGGGACGGTCAAGTCGGGGCAGCTCAGGCAGCCCTCCTCCCAGACGACCTCGCCTTCCTTGGAGACAAACTCGGGGTTGATCAGGACCTTCGGATCTCGCTTGATCAGCTCGCCCTCCGGGATGCCGACGTCCAGGACCATGAAGCGCTGCAGGACCCCGACCTGCACCGCTGCCAAGCCCACGCCGGGCGCGGCGTACATCGTCGCAAACATGTCGTCGAGGAGCTTTTGGAAGGCGACGCTGTGGATCTCTTCCGGCTTCACGGGAGCCGAACGCTCGCGCAGGCGCTTGTCGGGGTATTTCAGGATGTCCAACACCATGATTCCAGCCTACTAAAATACGCCGATCGGGTCCACATCGACATGGAGGGCGACGCCCGGCGGCAGCTGCTCCTCGAAATAAGGCAGCTTTTCCTCGAGCAGCCGCCGCATCGCCTCGAATTTCGGCGTGCGCAGCATCACCTGCCAGCGGTAGCGCCCGCGCAGCTTGGCCAGCGCCGCCGGGGCGGGGCCGAGGATGCGCAGCTCGGGGTGGCGGCCGAAGAGCACCGCCAGGTCCTCGGCCAGCTTCCCGCAGGCGCGCTCCACCCGGTCGGCCTGGCTGCCGCTCAACTTCAGGAGGACGACCCGCTGGAAGGGCGGATAGCCGACTTCCTCGCGCTGCGCTCGCTCCCGGGCGAAGAAGCCCTCGAGGTCGTGGCCCAGGGCGGAGACGATGGCGTAGTGCTCGGGACGAAAGGTCTGCAAAAAAACCTCGCCGGGGAGATCGTGGCGCCCCGCCCGCCCAGCGACCTGGGTCACCAGCTGGAAAAGGCGCTCCGCCGCGCGGAAGTCCGGTTGGTTGAGCGTGCTGTCCGCGAGCAGGATGCCCACCAAAGTAAGGCGCTTGAAGTCGTGGCCCTTCGCGACCAGCTGGGTGCCCACCAGGACGTCCAGCTCGCCCGCCGCGAAGTTGCTTAATATTTCCTCGGTGCGCTGCCGCCCGCTGGCCACGTCGCGGTCGAGGCGGGCCAGGCGCAGCTCGGGGTAGCGCTTCTGCAGGGCCTCTTCCAGGCGCTCGGTCCCGGTGCCCATCGCGCGCAGTTCCTCGGAGCCGCACTTCGCGCAGGTCTGCGCGGGCGGGGTCTGAAACTCGCAGTAATGGCAGACCATCGCGGCCGGCCGCTTGTGGTAGGTGAGCGAGATCTCGCAGTTGGGGCAGCGCGGCGCCTCGCCACAGCCGCAGCACAAAAGAAAGGGCGCGAAGCCGCGCCGGTTCAGGAAGAGCAGGGCCTGCTCGCCGCGCC
>SZOV01000065.1 GCA_030263375.1 Deltaproteobacteria bacterium PRO3 | reverse complement strand
GCGGCTGGCGGCGCTGCGCCCGGACGCGCAGGCGGAACGGTCCGACCTCGAGCTCGGGACCGCCGTAGGGGACGACCTCGACCGGCATCGGCCAGCGATCGAGGGTGATCGGGAACAGCGGCGGCGCGATCAGTCGGCCGAGCGCCTCCGGCCCGCCCTCGGTGCCGTAGCCGGAATCCTTGACGCCGCCAAACGGCATCTCGGCCGATGGCAGCGCCGGCTGGTTGATCCAGAGCATGCCCACCTCCAGGCGCTGTGCCAGTTCGTGCGCGGTCCTGATCGAGCGCGTGAACGCATAGCTTGCAAGCCCGAACGGCAGGCGGTTGGCCTCGGCGCTCAGCTCGCGGCGGCGTTCGGGATCGAGGCCGCGGCGGGAGAGCTCGCGCTCGGCGCGGCGCAACTCGCGGATTCGCTCGCGGACCTCGGCGACGCGGCGCTGCGCGGCCTCGAGGCGGACGCGGATGTCGCGGGTCTGGGATTCCAGGGGAGCGAAGCGCGGGTCGCCCTCGCGGGCGCCGAGCAGGGCGGTCAGTTCGCGGACCTCGCGACGGGCGTGCTCGACCGCGCGGGCGGCCTCGCGCAGCGCGGTCTCCTGATGCCGGGCGGTCAGCTCCTCGGCGACCAGGCGCCGCAGCGGCGAATCGGCGTGGACGCCCGGAGGCAATAATCCGTGCTCCGCCGCGCTGCGGGGGCGCAGGCGGATCTCGCCGGCCACGAGCCGGCGCGCGGCGCTGGGGAGGTCTTCGCCGCCTTCGCGGCCTATCAATGCCGCCAGCGCCTCGTGCGGGCGAAGTCCGCCCAAGGCGTCGGGGTTGGCCTCGAGATGCTCGCGGGCCTCGCGGTATCCGCGTAAAAATCTCTCCCGGCCTTCGGCGGTGCGCAGGGTCTCGGGATCGGCGCCGCGTAGCAGGTCGTCGAGGTGGGCCATGGCCTCGGCGGTGGCTTCGTCGGCCATCATCCTCAGGCCCAACTCCGTTTCCGGGGAGCTTTCCCGGTCGCGAATCCTTTCGTCGATGCGCGGGTCTCGAAGAATCCGGCGGCCGCCTTCTAAGTCCAATCTTCGTACGCCGCTGAGGTCGAGGCGAGTGCCATCGTCGGCCGGTCGCTCCGTGCTCCGCTCCGCGGGCCGCTCGGGAATCACCGGCCGGCCCATCGCCGCCTCGATCAAGGTGGCGAGGCCCTCGGGTCCGACCCGGTTGGCGTGCTCGGGGTTTACATGGGTGAGGAAGAACCGGATAAAGCGGCGAGAGGCCTCGTTGAGGGCCGGCGGCTCGCCGTGGGGGTCGAAGCGGCGGGCGACGTGGTCGACGATCGCGTCCAGGCTCTCGGGGGAGTAATGCTCATAGGCGTCGAGGTCGACCAGCTCACGGAAGAAGGCCCGTTCCTCACCCGCGCGGCGGGCGGCCGCTTCGCGCGCGGGGCCTTCCTCGGCGCCGCCGCGGTAGGGGCCGCCGGCCGCCTCGCGGCCGCTGCCGAGACGCTCGGAGCGGGCGTTCGCCAGGGCGTCGGCCAGGGAAACGTGGTGTTCGCGGCGCGCGGTTCGCTCGGCCTCGCTGCGCGGCGCGCCGGGGCGCTCCGCCGCGGCGCGCGGGGCTTCTTCCAAGCCGAAATGTCCCGCCCAGTGGTGCGTGCCCATGACGTGGTCGGCGCCGGCTTGGCCGATGTTCATGCCGATGTTGAGCATGATGCCTCGCACCGAGTTGTCCGGTTCGTGGCCGATGATCTCGGTGACGCTGCGCTCGGCCGTCTCGAACCTTTCCAGATAATAACGGTCGCCCGTCGCCTCCCACATGGCGCGCATGTGCTCGCGGCGCTCGACGGCGCGGTGGAAGTCGCTGTCCAGCAGATCGCGGGCGCCGCGCTCGGCGTGGTAGCGGATGTTTTGCGAGATCTGGAAGGTGATCGCCGTCGCCACCTGGCGGTAGAGGAAGCGGCCGACCATGCTGCTGGGGCCGGGGATCGAGCTGAACAGCATCATCGAGATCGGGTCGTTGATCATGCTGTCGGCGCTCATCCGCAGGCCGGAGGCGAAGGGATTGTCCATCGGCCGGTTGAGAATCAGGGCCGAGGTGGAGGCGTGGATCAGATTGAAGGTGACGCCGGAGGCGACGTGGCCGCCGACGTAGGCGATGCCGCGCCCGGCCATCATGGTCATGCGGATCGCCGTGGTCGAGACCATGCGCAGGGCGGCGCGCTCGGCCAGGCCGATGACGATGCGGGAGACCGCGGCGCGCGCCATGCCGCCGATGCCGCCGGAGAGGGCCATCAGGCCGATGTCGACGGCGAGCTGCCAGTTGAAGGTCTGGCGCAGGAAATGCCCCCATTCCTCTTCTTCCGGGATGCGCGCGCGGTAGTCGGCGACGCGCTGGCGCAGGTCGGGGGAGACGTTTGTGCCCTCCTCGAGGATGATGTCGCAAAAATCCTGCAGGGCGGGACCTAAGTCGCCCCGGCCTTCCATGCTGAGTAGGTCCCAATCGGTGTCGTCGGCGACCACCAGCTGCAGGGCCGCGAAGGCGCGCTCGGCGCCGCCGGGGTCGCCGATGTGTTCCATCGCCCGGATCAGGCCCCAGACCGAGCCGGTGCGGCCGGCGCCGTCCTCGCCCACGCGCTGGACCGGGATGCGGTTGATCGCGCCGTTGTATTCGCTCACTAAACGGGCGTTGCCCTCGTTCGCGGCGCCGAAGAGCTGCAGGGCCGCCTCGAAGGTCTGCGGCATGCGGTCGGGCGGCAGGGTCGCCAAAAAGCGCGGCAGCTCCATCGTCATGCGGTCGATGGTGCCGATGTCGTAGGGGTATTCCTCGCCTTCGGCCCGCAGGGTGTGCAGGCGGATGCGGGCGAGGCCCCGGACGATGCGCAGCGTGCGGTCGAAGCGCGCCCCCGCCTCGCCGTTCAAGATGGTCGCGGAGACGTCCAGCAGCTGCTGGATCTGGGCCTGGGCCTCGGCGCGGTGCGCGTCGCCGGCCGGGTCGGAGCGCAGGAAGGCCTGGACCTCGGGGTCGGAGTAATAGGCCGTCATCGCGGCGCGGGCCTCGCCGCTGCGTCCCTCGACGGTGAGGCTCATCGCGCGCGCGAAGCCCTCGTAGACCCGGCGCGCCTCGGGGATGGACTCGCCCTCGGCGAATTGGTTCCAGAGGCTGGTCTCCATGCGGCGCATGGATTCCACCGTGGGTCGCAGCGCGTCGACGGTTTCGATCTCATTGCGGCAGAGGAAAGTGCTTTCAAAGCCGTGCTCCATCGCCCAGTGGTAGGCGGTGGTGGCCCGGACCGCGACCAAGGCGCGCTCGGCCGTGCGCAAGCGGCGTTCTTCCGCTTCGCGGGCCTGGGAGAGGGCGCGGGTGAACTGTAAAATCGCGCTTCGCCGCTCGGGGCCGGCGGGGATGTCGGCGATCAGCGAGGGTAGCGCCGCCGTCATCGTGTCGTAATAGACGTTGCGGAAGCTGTCGACCTCGCGGCCGCGGGCGCGCATGCGGTCGACTTCCATCTGATTGAGGAACTGGAGGGACTCGGCAAAGACCGAGGGCCGTTCCGCGGGTCGCAGGGCACGGATCATCTCGAGGTGCTGGTCGACGAAGGCCTGCAGGCCGTAGTCGTTGCCGTGCAGGCGCATCCGCATGCCCTCGCGGAAGCTGTCGCCCAGGAGGGTCAGGATGCGGCGGCGCTCGCCCGGACCGGCGGCGCCGCTCAAGCGGTTCAGCAGGGCGCGCCGCGCCTCGGTCAGCTCGTCGACGATGGCGTTGCTGCCGCCGTCGCGCCCGCCGTAGCCGTCGACCCAGAGCCACATCTCGCGGATGTCGCTGCCCTCGACCAAGCGGTCCGGGTGGGCGCGGACGAGGTCGTGGATGTGGTTACGCAGGGCCAGGCGGTAGCGGTGGATCTCGACCAGCATCTCGGGCGAAGGGCGTTCGTGGCGGACGATCGAAGTGAGCGCGGTGAAGGCGCCCTGAATCTCGAAGGGGTCCGCGGAAAATTCGCCCAGGATCGCGTTGAGCTGGACGCGGGCATCGACGGAGAGCGGTTCGCTGCGCTCGGCGTCCGAGCCGATCAGGTCGCGAACCCGGTTGAGGATCTCCTCGCGCTGGGCCCCGTGCATGTGAGGCAGGATCTCGCGGTAGACGCGGGCGCGGCTCTCGGGAGTGAGCGGGGCCATCTCGGCGTCCAGGGCGGCGAAGACCCGCGAGGCCATCTCGGGCCGGCCGATCTCGGACAGTCCGGACATCAACGAGGCCCAGTCCTGCAGCGTCTCGGAAAGCAGGTGCGCCCGGTCGCGCGGCCGCGCCTCGCGAAGCGCCGCCCGGTCCGCGGCGATCCAGCCGTCGACGTAGTCGCCCAATAGGTCGCTCATGCCCGCGCCGGAGAAGGCGCCCAGGATCAGGGCGCGCGAGGCGAAGGGGTTGCCCTCGTTGGCCGGGTGGGCGGCGATGCTGCCCTCGACGCCGCGCAGGATGGCCGCACAGGTCTCCATGTCGCCGCCGGAGGCGTAGGCCTGAGCAACCATGCTCAGGCGCGCGGCGCCGGCGTTGGGGTCGTCGGAGGCGCGGGCGCGGTTTTCCATGTCTTGGAGCAGGGCGGGCAGCGCCTCCGCGGTCGTCCCGAGTAGGCGGTGCGGCGGCTCCAAGAGCAGAAAGTTCATCGTGCCTTCGGTGTAATTGGCTTCGATCCAGCGGTGGAGGCCGTTGTAGCGCGTCCATAGGCTTAGGGCGGTGAAACGGCTCTCCTCGGTGCCGTGCTCCCAGAGGTGCCGGATCTCGCGGCCCAGGGAATTCATCATCGAGGCGAAGTTGACGTCGAGGCGCCCGGTGCCGACGTAGGCCTCGAGGAAACGCACCAAGATCGCCTGCCGGTCGGCCTCGCTTAAGCCGTTGGTGCGGTTCTCCGGCAGCAGGTTCATCTGCGAGGTCTGGTAAATATTATAGAGGCAGCCCCGCGCGGCCTCGCCGTTGCCCAGCCGGCGGTATTCCTCATACAGCCGCCAGTAGAGGCCGATGCGCCCACGCGTGGTCGTGCCTGCCGAGCTTTGCAACTGGGCCTGGTATTCCAGGGTGCCGAGAAGATGCAGGGGTCGCTCCATATGGAGCACGTCCTCCTCGGTAACGCGGCGCGGGTCGTTGCGCAGGAGCCTTTCCAGAGTTTCGAGGCTGGCGGTCAGATTTCCCCGATTGCTGCCGGAGACGAAGTTGGCGTATCGCCCGCCCTCGGTCAGCTCGCCGCGCAGACTCTGGAGCTGCTGGATGAGGCGGTTGGCGTCGGACTCGGAGAAGGCCTCGCCGCGGTGCTCCCAGAGCGTGCGGTAGAGGTCGCGCATCGGGTGGCCTTCCGGGAACTCCGCGTCGGGGGAGTGCGCCGCGGGCGCCTCGCCGGTGCGCGGGGGATTCGGATCCAATTCGCGGAAGAAGCTGGAGCGCAGGTAGTCGGGCAGTTCGCCGCCGGCCGCGACGGTGTCGGGGTGCGTGTGCGCGGCATAGGCCGTCGTCAAATCCCGGGACAGGCGCACCGTCTCGAGCTCGGCCTCGCCCAGGACGCCGTTGATGCGCAGCAGGAGGCGGTAGTCGCTGACCTGTTGCTCGCTGGGTTCGGCGTCCGCAGCGACGCTGAGGCTGGGCAGCAGGCGCTCGGCGGCCAGGGTGCGCAAGGAGGCGAGCGAGCGGTCGCGACGGCTCTGTAAGCCGCCGATCAGGGTTGCCTCGGCCGCGAAGGCCTCGCTGCCGGGATCGGAGCGGTGGGCGTTGAGGAAGGCGAGGGCGTTGCGCGAGCTGCTCAGCAGTAAGAGATAATCTTGGGCTAGGGCGGCGGGTCCGCTGCGCAGGCCTTCTTCCACTCGGGATTGCAGGGCGGCGAGGCGGGTGAGGTGTTGCCGGATCTCGGCCAGGCGGGCATTGGCCTCGGCCGAGCCGGGAGGCAGTGTCTCGAGCTCACGGCTTAAGTCGCTCAGGCGGCTCGCCCACTGTTGCAGTTCGAGGCGGGGGCCCTCGGTCATCCCGCTGCCAGGGGCCTCGGTGCGCGCGGCCTCGGTGCGGGCCAAGGCGGCCGCGTCGCCGGCGCCGTCTCGAGCGGCGACAGGGGCGGCTTCAGCGGGACGGTCGGCGGCCGTCGCAGAGGTGGAGGTGCCCGTCACTTCCCCGAGGGGACCCGTGACCGGCCCGGAACCGGAGGAGATGGAGGTCATAGACAAAGCTCGGCTTCATCGTGCCCCCATAAAGTCGCGAAGACTTTGGACGATATCCCTATATATCGGCGGAATGAGGGAAAGATGTTGAGCCTTTTTATTATTGAAGGACGATTTTTGCGCCTTCGCATCCGCCAGGGAATTTTACCCAGGTCGCGCGAGCGAAAAAAAGGCATATTTTTAAGGATTTTAAGTGGTTTGCCCACAACAAATCCCTCGAGTAACCGATCTGTTACCTAAGCACGGGGGCACCTCAACGTCTTTTTTGAGGAGCCCGCCTGTGTCCGAAGTCAATATCTCCATTCTTTCCCGACTCTTATCCAGCTATCTTCAAGAAAGACCCGATGTCCAAGGCGTGGTCCGCAACATCCTGAGCGCCGCCGACGGCGACGGCCAAGCCAACGAGGAGGACCAGGTCCTGACCGATGTCGAGGCCCGTCGTTTCATCGAGCGCCAGCACGACGAGGCCCGGGCGATGCGGCAGCGCCTGAGCTTCCTGACCAGCCGCCGGGACGCCCTGGTCGGCACCCTCCAGGCCGCCCAAGAGACCCTGCGCCGCGCCAACGCCCCGGAGCCGGTCCTGAACCTGATCCGGGCCGCCGCCGAGCAGGACAACGACCGCAGCAACCTGAGCCTCCCGGAGTTGAACGAGGCCATCCGCCAGATCGAAGCGGCCGCCTCGGCCCTCGAGCAGCTCAATGGAGACCGCTTTTTCCACCAGGTGGAGGATATGGCCCGCGACCTGAGGGCCATGGAGCGGGAGGGGACGGAGATCCTCTTGCCCGAGACGGTGGCGGCGCAGCGCGCGGCCATCGACCTCAATTTTTTGAAATCCCTGGAGGACGGAGACTGGCAGGCCATCGCAGGGCTGGCGCGGCGGGCGGCGCGCGGCGAGGAGGTCTCCGCCGAGGACGTCCAGACCCGCTTCTACATGACGGTGCTCAGCCTGCTCAACGTCGCCGGCATCGATCCGGCGAACCGGAGCGGCGATTGGCGCCTGAGCTTCGAGAACCTCCAAGCGGCCTTGGCCCGGATTCCCGCGCAGGAAGGCGAGCGCCGCGAGTCGCCCGAGCTGATGATGGCCGAGCTGCGCTACGCCGCCGACTCGGCCCAGCAGGACTTGGGACGCATCCAGGGGCAGCGGTTGCTGGCGCACCCCGAGAGGACCGACTTGGGGGTTTCGCTGCGCCCCTTGATCGACGGGCGCCCGGAGATCTTCTCCCTGGACCCGCGCCTCCAGTTGTTTCGGGACGAGTCGGGCGAGGACGGCATCCTGACCGTGCCCGAGCTGGCGCGCAGCCTGCGCCACCTTTACCGCAATACCGGCGGGACCCCGCCCAATCCCGCCGAAGTCATGAATGAGCTGCGCGTCCTGGTGACCGCGCAGCGGCCGGAGACCCCCGCCGCGGACGCCACGCGGGCCCGCGGCGGCGACCCCTTTATCCGCGAGATGAACCGCCTGGTGCTGGAAGACCTGGGACGGATGCGCGACGGCTTCACCGAGCGCGATCGGCAGCTGGTCGACACCATGGAGGCCTGGGATTTCATTCCCCGGGTCGCATCGAACATCGTCACGCTGGGCGGTCTGACCACCGGTGGAGACACCTACGTGGAGGTGCGCCAAGGCTTCACGGAAATAGCGGCGACCCGCCGCGACAACGCCCTGGCTGAGCTGCGGCGCTTGATCGAGCACCCGGACGCGCCCTCGGCCTTTTCCGCCATTCCGAACTTCCAGACCTGGCTGTCCCGGCGCGCCGGCGCCGAGGCGCAGGTGAGCATCCCCAACGCGATGGAGTACCTGCGCCGCACCCAGCCCGCGACCTCGGCGATGCTGGACGGGCCCTTCTTCCAAGCGACGCGGCTCTGGAACCTCCGCCGCGAGGGCGACGCCGACCGGCAGGCGCGCCAATGGCTCGCCTTGGCCAACGACCTGCGCGGCGGTTACCGCGGCGAGGGCGTGACCTCGGTGATCCACGCCGTGCCCAACCTGGCCTTCGCCCGCGCCATCCTCCACGCCCTGCGCCGCGAGTCGACCAACCCGGAGATCCGCCGCGAGGCGAGGGTCGCCTTCCAGGACAGCATGGGCTACGACATCACGGACGACCAGGGCAACGTCACCCGCGGCGGCAACGGCGAGCTGGGGCTGTGGCCGGTGGACTGGTTCCGCAATTTTCCGGACGAGGCCGTCGCCACCGCGCCGAGCGACGCGGTCTTTATCGGGGCCAGCCTCTATGGCGGCGGGGTGGTCTTCCGCGGCTTCCGCGGCCTGCTGACCGCGGCCGGCCGGCGCGAGCTGATGGTAGGCTTGAGCGAGTTCGCCGGCGTGCGCAGCACCGCGGTGGTGCAGGCGGCCGCTTCCGAATCGCTTTCCCTGAATTCCCCGGGCTGGTTCGGTCGTTGGATGATCCGCGGCGCCGAGCGGCGCGTGGCCGCCGCCGAGGCCCAATTGACGGCCGCGACCACCGAGGCCGAGCTCACCGCCGCGCGCAACGCCCTGTCTCGGGCCCAAAACGTCCATCGCATCCTGACCGCCCCGCTGCAGGGCTTAGCCGAGAGCGGCACGGCGGGGGCCGTGGCGGCGACCGGCCTGCGCGGCATGGGCTACGTCCTGCGCGGCGCGGGCTGGCTGGTCGACCAGGGCATTCCCCGCTACGCGATCGCGAGCCAGCTCTTCACCCGTTTCGCGCGGCGCAACCGCTTCCCCTTGATCCTGGACCGGGAATACACGGTGGGGCTGCCCTCGTCGCCGCGTGCGGCGGAGGCCTCCGGCCCCCTTACCCGGGGAAATCGGGGCGGCGCCCGCGTTACCGGCGGCCGGTCGGCGACCCCTCGGAACGCCGACGGCGATGCCGGGGCCCCGGCCGAGGCGGCGGTGCCCATCCTGCTGAATCCGACCCAAGACGGCGATGCCGGGACGCCTCCGACGCTGCGTCTGGAGTTGCCCCGTCAACCGCGGTGAAGAGGCGCGATTTGACGGAATTTTGTGCAAAATCTCCAAGGGAATTGAGGGCTTCGCCGGCTGTTCGCATCTTGGACGCAACTTTAGGAAAGGCGCCCCGATACTGAGGCGTGGCATGCATTATTAGCCCCGTAACCAACATATAAAGGGACCCCTGCATTCGGTCCCGTAGAGCGATTTAATTGGGAGGAATTCCAAGATGACTCCGATCCAACCCCGTCACAACGGCCTTGTTTGCGAAGCCCCGCCCCCGGAAGAACTGGTTTGCCGCGCGGATCAACCGGAGCAATTGTTCTCGAGCGTGGACGGCTACACCGACGCCTCTTCCTTCCTCGCGTCGACCTCCTCCCGTTCGGATCGGATCCATGCCCGCTATGCCCAACAAGTTTTAGAACGCAGCCGCGCCCGCATCCTCGGCGACGCCGGCTTCTCCAGCGGCGGCGCCTCGAGCAGCCATTCCAATCCCGTCGCCAGCAGCCTGCTCGGCGCGCTTAGCCTGTTCAGCGCGACCGGCTGCGCCAACCACGCCCCCCTCAACGAGGACGGCGGCGCGGGCGGCGACACCGGCGATCCCGGCGATTCGGAGAATCCCCCGATGATCCCCGGCGGCGAAGACGGCGGCCTGGGCAGCGGCATCAACACCGCCTTCGGCACGGGTGTCTGCCCGCGTCCCCTGGACCTGGATCCCTCGACCAGCTCCGGCAACGCCTTGATGACCTGCGGCCACAACGGCCTCAACGGCAGCGAGACCGGCGTCGGCCTGATCGAGCGCCTCAGCACCTCGGCCGGCGGCACCGCGACGGCCCTCCAGCTCCCGATCACCCTGAATAACGATTCCGCCCGTCCGGTCTTCACGACCACCAGCGCCACCGGCACCGGCGGCATGATGTACACCGGCTTCGCCCCGCGCAACACCCAGCCGCAGCTCCAGGGCAACAGCGCCCTGTTCGGCAACAGCGGCGTCTTCGCGTGGAGCGAGAGTAACCCCGGCGCGGCCACCCCCGTCCTGTTCG
Source organism: Deltaproteobacteria bacterium PRO3 (assembly GCA_030263375.1). NCBI lineage: Bacteria > Deltaproteobacteria > Deltaproteobacteria bacterium PRO3. The sequence goes on along the minus strand of SZOV01000065.1, from coordinate 9,382 downwards.
ACCGCATGCAGATCAACCTGGCCGGCGACATCCTGCCGATCAGCCTCGAGACCCACGAGACCGTCACGAGCATCCGCCCGAACGGCCCCGTCTCGATGGTGCGCGTCGGCAGCCAGCTCTTCGTGCTCAGCGAGAACCGCGCGCTCAACCCGAGCGATGCCCGCATCACCAACGCCCCGGCGACGATCCACCGCTACAACATCGCGCCCAACGGTTCGCTCAGCCCGGCCCCCGTGGCCGGCGTGCAGCCTGGCAACGTGATCTTCGGCACCAACACGCAGACCAACGCCTACCTGATCGACGGCGCCTTCCATCCGACGGCGATCGGCGACGTCGGCGACGGCCGCATCGCGGCGGTGATCCAGGGTTCCGACGACGGCACCAACCGCAGCAGCATCCGCGTGCTGACCACCGATTTCGGAGCGGCCTTCAACGCCGATCCGGCGCACCCGGATGAGCCGGTCTCCAACACCATCGACCTGATCGACTCCAACACCCCGGGCGCTCCCGACTTCGTCGTGAACAGCTCGAGCCAGGTGACGATCACCAACATCGGCGGCGTCCCGCACGCCCTTGTCGGCAGCGCCGACGGCTCGGGCCGCATCGCGGTCGTCAACCTCGACCGCAACTACGTCGAGAACCGCGTCCGCTTCGTCAACGTCCTGGACGACGACAACGACTTCAACACCGACCACGGCGACGTCGCGAACATCGTGGCCCGCCCGGACGGCTCCTTCGCCTACGTCATCACCGACACCGGCGAGGCCCGCGCGGTCACCCTGACCCCCGGCGCCAGCCAGTTCGCGGTCGGCAACGTCTACCGGATCACGCAATCGGCGCCGGCCAACGGCACCGAGCTGCCCTCGCTGTTCATCGACAGCTCGATCCTGACGGCGCGTCCCAGCGGCTACAGCAAGGCGCCGATCAACTAAGCGTCTCAAATATTACAGCAAATAAAGCCCCCGCGGAGGTAGGACCTTGCGGGGGTTTTTTATTTTTGGGTCTATTTCTTCTTCTTCGGCGCCCAGCGCGGGTCCGGCTCGGTGTCTTGGACGGCGATGCCGGTGATGGGCGTCTCGCGGGAGGGGTCGATCGCGAGCATGTCGTAGTCCTGCTTGCGCTCGGCGCTGTAGAAGCTGATCGAGCGGAAGCCGGTCAGGTCGACGTGGTTGGGAAAAAAGAGATCGAGGGTCTCGGAGTAACCCAGTGGCACCGCCACGGGGTATTCGATCAATTCTTTCATGCGCGAGGGTAGGCGGCTGAAGGTGTGCGGGTCCTTGATGCGCAGGCTGTTGTAGGCCTTGACCTTCCGCCCCGCGGCGTCCACAACCTCCCAGCGGTCGCGCAGGGGGTTCAGCTTGAGGATGTCGACGCCGTTGTTGGTGAGGCCGACGGTGACGATCTTGTAGCCTGGGATCAGGTTGTCCAAGTCGGCGTTGTACTTGGCGTCGATGGTGATGCCCTGGGCATGCAGCTCGACGCGGCTTCCGCTGTTGTTGGGATTCTTGCTTTCCTTGGCGCCGAAGCAGGCGGTGAGCAGGATCAGGCACAAGACTTGGGGCAAGTGGCGGACGAATGTTTGCATGGGGCCCAAATTTTGCCATTTCTCTCGATTTGTCAAGGGCTTGTCGCCGAGGAAGAGTTGTCGAGCTCGGCGAAGGGTTTCACCTCCCGGACCAGGTGGCAGGCCACCCGGTGCTCGGGCTTGAGTTCCTCCAAAAGGGGGACCTTTTGGGCGCAAAGCTCCTGGGCGTAGGGGCAGCGGGTGCGGAAAACGCAGCCCGAGGGCGGGTCGATGGGGGAGGGGACGTCGCCGCTGAGCACGATTTTTTTGCGCCTCAGGGTCGGGTCGGGGATGGGGACCGCCGAAAGCAGGGCATGGGTGTAGGGATGCCTCGCCCGGGCGAGATCGGCGCCGGGAATCTCCTCGACGATGTGGCCCAGGTACATGACGACGATCTTCTGACTTAAATGCCGGACCACCTTCAGGTCGTGGGCGATGAAAAGGTAGGTCAGCTTCATCTCCTGTTGCAGCTGCTGCATCAAATTGATGATCTGTGCCTGGACGCTGACGTCCAAGGCGCTGACGGGCTCGTCGGCCACCACCAGCTGCGGGTAGAGCATCAGGGCTCGGGCGATGCCGACGCGCTGACGCTGGCCGCCGGAGAACTCGTGGGGGTATTTCGCGTAGGCCTCGGGGCTTAAGCCCACCTTCTGGAGCATCCCGACCACCTGCTCGCGCCGCTGCTCGGCGCGGCCGACCTTGTGCACGACCAGGGGCTCCGTGAGGATCTGCCCCACCGTCATGCGGGGGTTGAGCGAGGAGAAGGGGTCCTGGAAGATCATCTGGAAGCGCTTGCGCAGCGGGCGGAGCTTCTTCTCCTTGAGGCCGGTGAGCTCCCGGCCGTCGAAGACCACCTTGCCCGAGGTGGGTTCGAGCAGGCGCATGAGGAGGCGGGCCAGCGTCGTCTTACCGCAGCCGGACTCGCCCACCAGGCCGACGGTCTGGCCGGCCGCGATGGAGAGCGAGACGTCGTTCAGGGCGTGGACGTGGCCGACCGTGCGGCCCAGAAAGCCGCCCTTAAGCGGGAATTTTTTGACGATGTTTTTGGCTTCTAGCAGCATATCAATAATTCAAACACCGGACCTCTTGCCCCGCGCCGACGTATTTGTTGGGCGGCATCCGGGAGACGCAGGCGTCCACCGCCCGCGGGCAGCGGGCGGCAAAGCGGCAGCCCGGCGGCAGCTTGGAGATGTCGGGGACGCTGCCCTTGATCGTGTGCAGCGGGCCGCCCCGGTCGTCGAAGAGCTTGGGGATCGATTCGAGCAGCCCGATCGTATAGGGGTGCTTCGGCTTGGCGAAGAGCCGCTTGGCCGGCGCCCGCTCGACGATCATCCCCGCGTACATGACCAGGACGTCGTCGCAGACCTCGGCCACCACGCCCAGGTCGTGGGTGATCAGGATCACCGACATGTGCATGTCGTCGATCAGCTCCTGCATCAGCTCGAGGATCTGGGCCTGGATGGTGACGTCCAGCGCAGTGGTGGGCTCGTCGGCGATCAGGATGTCGGGCTTGCAGGACAGCGCCATCGCGATCATCACGCGCTGGCGCATGCCGCCGCTCAGCTGGTGGGGGTAGTCGCGGATGCGCTTCCCCGGGTCGGGGATGCGGACCTTGCGCAGCATCTCGACGGAGATCTCGAGGGCCTCTTTCTTTCCGACCTTCTGGTGCAGTTGGACCGCCTCGGCGATCTGGTCGCCCACCGTGAAGACGGGGTTGAGCGAGGTCATCGGCTCTTGGAAGATCATCGCGATGTTGTTGCCGCGCACCCGGCGCATCTGCTCGTCGCTCAGCTTGAAGAGGTCGATGCCGCCGCTCTCCGGGATCTTTTCGGCCACCACCTCGGCGGTGGGCTCGCGGCGCAGGGACTCGAGCAGGATCTCGTTGACCGGCGTCGCCTCGGGCTCGTCGTGGCCCTCGGGCGGGTCGGGGCGTTTGGGCCCGGGCGCGACGGGCGGGGGCGTGACGCCCTCGATTTCCCCGTGATAGAGGGCCTGGCCCTCGGCGATGCGGCCGGGGCTCTCGATCAGGCGGAGCAGGGAGAGGGCGGAGACGGTCTTCCCGCAGCCCGACTCGCCGACGATGCCCAGGACCTTCCCCTGATTTAAATGAAAGCTGATCCCGTCGACGGCGGGCAGGGGCCTCCCGTGGACGGGGAAGGTGACGCGGAGGTTTTTGACTTCGAGAATCTTGGGCATATTACGTCTTCAACTTCGGGTCGACGGCGTCCCGCAAGCCCTCTCCTACCAAATTAAAGGCCGTAATCGTGAGAAAAATCGCCAAGCCCGGGAAGGTGGTCAGCCACCAGGCCACGTCGATGACGCTCTTCGCCTGGGAGAGCAGCTCGCCCCAGCTGGGGGTCGGCGGACGGACGCCGAAGCCCAAAAAGGACAGCGAGCTCTCGATCAGGATGGCCGAGGCGATTCCGAAGCTGGCGCTCACCAGCACTGGCGCCATCGCGTTGGGCAGGAGGTGCCGGCCCAAGATCCGGCGCGTCGGCATGCCCTGGCTTAAGCAGGCGGTGACGAAGTCCTGGTTGCGCAGCTTCAAGAATTCGCCGCGGGTGAGCCGCGCGATCCCGGTCCAGCCGGTCAGGCCGATGACCAGCATGATATAAAACAGGTCCTGGCCCAGGACCGCCACCAGGGCGAGGATCAGGAAGAAGGTCGGGAAGCAGATCATGATTTCGATTAGGCGCGAGATCAGCATGTCCCAGCGCCCGCCGAAATAGCCCGCGATCGAGCCCAGGAAAATTCCGATCAGGGTGTAGAGTCCCACCGCGACCAGGCCGACCGAGAGCGAGATCCGGCTACCGTGGATCAGGCGGCTCAACACGTCGCGGCCCTGCTGGTCGGTGCCCAGCCAGTGGTAGCGGCTGGGGGGCTCGAGGATCTCCTCGAGGTTGTAGTCGTCCGGCGAGTAGGGCACCGGCGTGTAGCGGAACTCGGCGCCCTTGGCCTTCCACTCCTTGAAGTCGACGCCGTGCAGCTCGGGGTAGAGATTGAGGTATTTCACCGGCCAGAGCTTGTTCAGGATGGGGAGGTAGACCTTGTCCTGGTATTTCACGTAGACCGGCACGCCGTTGGCCAAGACCGGCGCCAAGACGGCGACCGAGGCCAAGAACGCGATCACCCAAAGGCCGATCACGCTGAGCTTGCGGCGCTTGAACTGGCGCCACACCAGGCCCCAATAGCGCGGCGGGGGCGGCGGCTCCGGGGGCGGCTTGTCGGGCTTGCGTTGTGGAATCTCGAGGCTCATGCCGCTTGTTTCTCCTCGAAGCTAATCCGCGGGTCCGCGATCGCGTAGGCGATGTCGCTCAGCAAGAGGCTGAGCAGGGTCAAAAACGCCGAAATCGTCGTGATCGCCATGATCGTCGGGTAGTCGCGCGAGCCGATCGCCTCGAAGGCCAGCTTGCCCATGCCGGGGATCGAGAAGATCTGCTCGATGATGACCGAACCGCCGAGCAGCGCCGGCAGCAGGGTGCCCAGCAGGGTGATCTGCGGGATCAGCGAGTTGCGGAAGGCGTGTTTCCAGATCACCTTCCGCTTCGGCAGGCCCTTGGCCCAGGCGGTGCGGACGTAGTCCTGCTTGACCACCTCGAGCATCGTCGTGCGCGAGAAGCGGGTGATGAAGGCGAAGCTGCCATAGACCATCGTCACCACCGGCAGGACCAGGTGCCAGGCGTAGTTGCCCAGCTTCATGAAGAAGGGGTAGTTCTCGACGCCTTCGGAGTGCAAGCCGCCCATCGGGAACCAGTTCAGGTGGTCGCCGCTCGCGAAGTACATCAGCAGGAGATAGGCCACCCAGAAGGTGGGCAGCGAATAGAGCACGAAGAGCAGCACCATGACGCCCTTGTCCAAAAAGGACTCGCGGCGCAGCGCCGCGTAGACGCCCAGCGGGATCGAGACCAAGTAGGCGAGGAAGAACTCGATCAGGTTGAGCGTCAACGTGATGGGCAGGGCCTCCTTGATCTTGTCCAAGACCGGCCGGTGGTCCTTGAAGGAGGTGCCGAAGTTGAGTTTGAGCACGTTGCCCAGCCAAATCTGGAATTGGATCCCGTTCTGCCCCAGCCACTCCAGGGCGCGGCGCGAGGCGTGGGGTTTGTCCTTGGGGTCGGAGCCGTAAATCGCATCCGTGACCCTGGCGATGAAGGCCTCGTAGCCCGCGGGCAGGTCGACCTTGAGGCCGTAGAGCTTGAGCATCTGGTCGGTGACTTCCTGGGAGACGGCCGTCTCTTTCAGGCCCTGCGCGGCCTGCAGCTTGAGCGTCGCGGGGTTGCCGGGCGCCAGGCGCACGATGAAGAAGGTGATCAGCATGATCCCGAGCAGGGTCGGGATCATCGTGAGGATTCGCTTGAGCAGGTAGGCGCTCATCCTATTTGCCGACCCTCCATTCGAGGATGTCCAAGCCCATCGGATAGACCTTCACGTTTTCGAAGCGGCGGCTGCGCGCGACCAGGGCGGGGCCGCTGTAGAGGAAGGCGTAAGGCTGTTCCTCGTAGATGATGCGGTGCAGTCGGTGGTAGAGCTCGCGGCGCTTCTCTTTGTCGAAGGTCTGGCGCGCCTCCTCCATGATCTTGTCGGCCTCGCCGTTTTGGAAGCCGACGAAGTTGGAGCCCTTTTCCGCCTGCGAGGAATGCCAAACCTGGTAGGGGTCCTGGTCCAGGCCGAAGGACCAGGCCAGCGAGACCGCGTCGAAGTTGCGGCTGTTGAGGTTTTGCACGAAGACCGCCCACTCCATCGTCTGGATCTCGACCTCGATGCCGGCCTCGGCGAAGTCTTTCTTCATGATGGTGGCCAGGTTTTGGTAAAACTCCGCGCCGGAGGGCAGGAGAAACTTGAAGCTGAATTTCACCCCGTCCTTGTCGCGGATTCCGTCCCCATCGTGATCGATCCAACCGGACTCGTCCAACAGTTTTTTCGCCCCTGCCGGGTCGAAGGGGATCTGCGGCAGGCTCTTGTCGTATTCGTAGCCGAAGATCCAAAAGGGCCCCGTCGTCAGCTTGCCCAGGCCGTACTCGAGGTTTTTCAAAATGCCCTCGCGGTTGATCAGCCGGGCCAGGGCCTCGCGGACCTTGCGGTCCTGAAAGTAGGGACGGCGCAGGTTCCAGCCGACGTAGCGGTAGGCGGGTGTGTAGTACTCGTGTTTGGCGAAGAGCTTCTCGAAGGCCGGGGTGTTGGATTGCTTCACCCACTGCTTGGGGTTGAGCGAGTCCATGTCGAGGTCGCCCTTCTTCAGGCGCTGGAAGGCGACGATGTCGTCGGGGATGATGCGGAAGACGATGCGCCGGATGTCGGGGAACTTCGCTTTGTCCCAGTAGTTTTCGTCGCGCTCCAGGACGATCTGCGAGCCCGTGTCCCACTTGACGAACTTGTAGGGCCCGTTGCCGATCGGCGCGCGGCCCGCGGGGTGGCTGTTGAAGTCTTTTCCGTCGTCGAAGACGTGCTTGGGGATGATCGGGATCCCGCCGACGAACTCCAGCGCCTTGAAGTAGGGAAGGGCGTAGGTGAAGCGCACCGTGTAGTCGTCGAGCTTCTCGACGTTTTTGACGTCTTTGTAATAGACCCGCATGTGGGGCGCGTCGACCTTCTCGTCCATGATCTTCTGGAAGGTGTATAGGACGTCGTCGGCAGTGAAGGGTTTGCCGTCGTGCCACTTGATGTCGTCGCGCAGATGGAAGGTGTAGGTGAGCTGGTCGTCGCTCACCTCCCAGCTCTTCGCCATCTTGGGCTTGAACTCGAGCGTCGCGTTGTCGCGCTCGATCAGGCTGTCGAAGACAAATCCGTTGATGCGGCCCTCGTAAGCGTCGGTCGCGGTGATGCGGTTGAGCGTGTCGGGCTCGCTGCCCAGGTGGTAGATCAGGGAGTAGGGGTCCTTGGGGGCCTGGACCTCGCAGGCGCTCAGTCCCGCGAGGGCGAGGCCTAAGGCGAAGGCGAGGCGCAGGCGACGGCCGGCATTGTCCCGAAATGTGCTTCCCAAGCGCTCCACGGCTTCCTTCCCTCTCTGGGCCTCGCGGCGGCTTTGCCGGTGCCGCCCGCAAGAGTGAGTCTAAATGCTCGATATGTCAATGGTTTTTGGCATCGCCCCGGAGCCGCGTTACGCGCTGCGCCATAAGAAGCCCGCAACAAGGCCGGGCGGGAGACGACACGCGATCATAAGGGGCACACATGTCGGCACCTCGAGTGCAGTCCGTCGTTCCGGGACCGGATCTCGCCGCCGCTCCGCCGGCGGCGATCCGTTGCGACGATTCCGCGCAGCAAGCGATCCGGAATAATTTTCGGGAGCGGGTCCTACCCTCACTCGGCCGCTTCGACGTCGACGCGGCCTGGAATCGCGGCGCGGACCTCTTTCGCCGGGCCGACTTTCAACTCCTCCTGAAATTCCATCAGACCACCTTGCCGATCGAGGACTCTCCGGACCTGAAAATTCTGGAGGGGGCGGGGCTCTGCGCGAAGTTCAGCAGCCGCGATGGGAAGCTAGCCGCCTCCGGTCCGATCGGCTTGGGCGGCTTCGTCGCGCTGGGCGGCCTGTTCGATTTTTGCGGAGTCGAAGCCGATTCCGCGGGGCGTCTCATCCTCGACGCCTGTCCCTGTTCGCTTCCGAAGTCCGAGGACATCACCGCTCCCGTCCTGCAAAGCCCGCTCGGGGTGCTGTTTCCCGAAGGCCGTGCGGAGGCGGTGCCGCTGCTCCGCTTCCGCAAGCTGCTCGATGCGGCCCCGGGGTCCTCGGCGGGGCCCGGCGCCGACTTGCTGGGGGCCTTGGCCGAGGCGACGCTCAAAATCACCGTCCCCTCGGACATCTGGGTGGACGATCCCCCCGGCACGCCCGGCGGCAGCTGCCATCCCTTGATGGCGGGGCTGGAATTTTTTCTGGACCTCCCCCTGCTGCGAAAAAATATCGAGGAGGCCCGATGGCGGAGCTTCGATCTCTCGGGGATCAAAGAGGGTTCGCACGTCGACTGGCCCCGCCTCGACTTGAGCGCCCTGCCGCTGCCGGAGGGGATCCGCATCCCCGAGGGCCGCGCGGACCTGCGCGTCGATTTCCGGCCGGAGTCGGGGGAGACCGAGATCGTCTTGAAACATTTGGAAGCGCGAGTCCAGATTCCCGCTTTATTCGGGGAGCCAAGCGTCCGGCTGCGGGGCGGTTTGACACTCATGCTGAAAAGGGGCGGCGAGGCCCATGTGGACTTTCGCGATCTTGAGATCGAGCTCCCCGGCTTGCCCCCCGGCCCGGAGGCCGCGCTGGGCGCCTCCCTGCGTCTTAAGGGCGGAATCCGGTTGCGCTACGACGCGGCCGCCTCCGATCTGAAGATCGAGGGGGCTAAACTGCAATTGGAAGAGATCCGGCTGAAAAGCCTCACCGATCGCGCCTTGCAGTTCGCCGCCGAAGGCCCGCTTTGGACGGGGGCTCTCTCGGGCAACCTCGAGATCGATTACGACGCGGCTGCGAGACCGGATCCGCTGCGGGTTTCGGGGGAGTTGGCGGGCGGGGTCGTCGCCGAGCTCGACGGGCGGCGCTTCGAGGTGAAAAACCTCCATGCGGTGTGGAGCGGGCCCTTCGCGGAGGGCGCCGAGGGCTTAAGCCCGCGTGCGGAGGATTGGGAGGTGATGCTGGGAGGCGACCTCTCCGTGGCCCTGCCGGGCGCCGCCGCGGGCTTCACGGCGGAGGGGGTGGATTTGTATTGGGGCAAGGCGGACTCCAAGCTCCGCTTGGAGGGCGACGCGAGGCAACTTAAGTTCGGGCCCTTGGCCCTGCGACCCAAGCTTCGCCTGGAGATCCAACGACAGGACTCCGACGGAAAAACCGCCTGGACGGGGACG
>SZOV01000064.1 GCA_030263375.1 Deltaproteobacteria bacterium PRO3 | reverse complement strand
CTGGCGGAACTCCTGCTCAAGACCGAACGGCTCGACGAGCTCGAGGCCCTACTGCCGAAGCTCCCCGAGGCGGCGCGCGCCTTGTTCCAAGGCCTGGGGCTCAACCGCCGCGGCCGCTACGCGGAGGCCTTGGCGCACTTCGAAAGGCATCCCTGCGCCGAGGATCCGCGCGGGCTGCTCGGCCGCGCGACCGCGCTTTACCACAACGGCCGCGGCGCGGAGGCCCTCGAACTGCTGCAAAAGGTCCGCCCTCGAGAGGAAGGAGCCCCGGCGGCGTCGGCCGTCTGGAACAATTTCGCGGGCAACCTTCTGCTCTTCGAGCGCCGCCTGGACGAGGCGGAGGCCGCCTACCGGCGCGCCCTCGACGGCGCGCGGGATGCCGGAGCCGCCGCCCTGGAGGCCTTGGTCTCGATGAATTTGGGCAACGTCCGGCAGGCGAAGGGCGACTGGCGGGAGGCCCTGGAGGATTACCTGCGCGCCTGCGAGCTCTACGAGGCCCTCGGCCTCTCGATCGACAAGGCCCGGGCCGAGCTGAACTTGGCCGGCCTGAAGCGCTTCTCCGGCCAACTGGAAAAATCCCGCGAGTTGATCGAAAGCGCGGAGGCCGCGCTGCGCACCCGCCCCCATCCCCAGCTGGCCTCCTACGCACTCCTGCTGCGGGCCGACCTGGCGAAGAAATGCGGCGACTTCTCCGAGGCGCTCCGGCTGCTCGAGGCTGCCCCGGAGCCAAGCCTCGGCGGCTCCGAACGCGGCGACCGCCTCGCCGCGCTGGCCGAGATCCATTGGGCGACGGGAGACGACGCCCGCGCGGCCGAGGCCCTGCGCGAGGCCAAGGCCTGGGCCGAGCAATCCGGCGACGCCCTGCTTGAGCAACGCGTCGAATTTCTCTCCCGCCTCCTGGCCGGTTTTCAAACCGGCGCGCTTCAGGCCGAGCCGATCGTCTTCGCCGCCGAGGCCCTGCGCGGCCAAGGCGACGTCGAATTCGTGCTCGACAACCTGCTGCGCGGCCGCGAGCGCGCGCAAAAACTCGGCCTGGCCTGGCCCGAGACCTTGCGCCGCTGGGCCCTCAAGCTCGCGGAGGTCGCCGAGGCCGCCCTGCCCGGCGACGACCGCGCCTTTTTCCGACAACTCCACCGTCCGCTATGGGAGCAAACCTCCATGACACCTCTTCCAACGGCGACACCCGCCCCTTCCGCCCGCGACCCTCGCCTCGAATCCATCCTCGAATGGGTGCGCGAGCTCACCGGAGAGCTCGACTTGCGCGCGCTGACCGAGAAGATCCTGCAAGGCCTCTTGCAAGCGACCGGCATGGAACGCGGCTTCGTCATCCTCCAGGAGGACGAGCGGCTCGCCGTGATGCAGTCCCATCACATCCGTCCCGAGGATTGCCGCGAGGACGGCGAGGAGGCGCTCAGCTGGTCCCTGACGCGCCGAGCCCTGGCGCAAGGCCGGCCGCTGGTCACCGCCGACGCCCAGCGCGAGGCGGATTTCAACCTCACAAGCAGCGTGAAGGCCCTGGAGCTGCGCGCCGTCATGGTCCTGCCCTTCCAGTATCGCGGCCGCCCGCTCGGGGCCGTCTACCTCGACAGCCGCCGCGCCGCGGAGCCCGTCCAGGCGCCAGACCTTGCCTATCTGAGCGGCCTCGCGGACATCCTAGGCCTCGCCGTCCGCAACGCCTCGCTCTTCGAGAGCCGCGCGCGGGAGCTGAATGCGGCGCGGCGGGCCTTGGAGCGCTCGCAGGAAGTGCTCGAGCTGAAATACCAGTACCGGAACTTGATCGGCCGCGCCCCCGCCACCCGCGCCTTCCTGCAGCGGGTCGATCGCGTCACCGAGGTGCGGGCCCCCGTGCTAATCCTGGGCGAGAGCGGGGTCGGCAAGGAGCTCGTCGCCCGCGCCGTGCACTTCAACGGCCCGCTAAAAAAAGGGCCCTTCGTCGCCGCCAACTGCGGCGCGATCCCGGAAAACTTAGTCGAGAGCGAGCTCTTCGGGCATGAGCGCGGCGCCTTCACGGGGGCTTTGGAGAGCCGACCCGGCCTCTTCGAGCAGGCGCATCGCGGGACTCTCTTCTTGGACGAGATCGGCGACATGCCGGCCGCGATGCAGGCCAAGCTGCTGCGCGTGTTGCAGGAAGGCGAGCTGCGGCGCGTGGGTGGCGTCGCCGACCGGAAGGTGGAAGTGCGCGTCATCGCCGCCACGCACCGTAATCTGAAGGAGGACATCCGCCAGGGCCGCTTCCGCGAGGACCTCTACTACCGGCTCGCCGTGGCCGAGATCCGCATCCCTCCGCTGCGCGAGCGCCGCGAGGACATCCCGCTCCTGGTCGACCACTTTTTGGAAAAGTTCGCGGCGCAAAACGGCGGCGCCAAGAAGGCGATGGATCCCCGCGTCCTCGGCGCGCTGTTGCAATACGAATGGCCGGGCAATATCCGCGAGCTGGAAAACCTCGTCTACAATCTCTGCATCTTCTCCGCGGGCGACAAGATTCTGCCGGAAGACCTGAGCCAACGCCCCGAGCTGGCGGCCCTGCTCGACCGCCCCCTCCCCCCGCCGCCGGAGCGCCGGCGCCGCACCGCCGACCCCTTGCGCGAGGCCCTCGACCGCGGCGAGATCAACCTCTCCGAGGCGAAGCGCCGCTTCGAGCGGGAGGAGATCGTCCGCATCCTGACCCTGCACGAGGGCAAGGTCGGCGAGGCGGCCAAGCACCTGGGCATCCCTCGGCCCCAGCTCTCCCGCCTGCTGGGCTATCACCGCCTCCCCAAGGGCAAGGACCGGAAGTCCTTGTAACACTTTGTTACCGGGATGGGCCCCTACCGAGCCCCCCGCCTACCGGCATATAAATTCCCTCTCTATTTCAACCTATTAGAATCATTGGCCTACCCTTTGCTCCAGTCTTCGTACAGGTCCGCAAGGGACCGCCCGGGATGGGGAAAAATGGAGGGGAATATGAAAAACCAAACCAGCCCGCGCCCGGGCAAGACGGGCGCATTCCTGTGGAGTCTCGCCTGCATCCTGGGGTGGGCCGCCGCCTCGCACGCCGCGGACGGCAGCGGCTTCGCCACGGCGGTGCCCAACACGGTGCAAAGCGGCTCCAGCGGGAACGACTTCACACTGCAATACACGGCGACGGAGGATATGGGCGACGGCTCGGTGCGCATGACGGTGCCGAACGGTTTTCCCGATCCCAACGCCAATAACACCACGGTGACCGTCGTCGACGGGATCAGCGCGGACGTCCTCGACGACTTGGAGGCGACGCCCTTGCTGACGGGGACTCCCGGCTGGAACGCCGACGACGGCTTGCCCATCGTCAACATCGTCTCGGTGGCCTCGGACGCCGGGGAATTCCACGAGGGCGCGCGCAGCCTGGAGGTGAACTTCCTTGCCAACCTGGGCCTCTTCACGCCGAGCGTCTGGTACAACTTCGACGCGGCGAGAAATTGGGCCGGCTACACGCACTTCTCCTTCCGCATCAAGCTGAGCACCGTTCTTTCCGGCACCCTGGATCTGGGTGACGGCGAATTGCGAATTTCCGAAAACGCGGACCTTGGCGCTCCTACGATCTACGACCTGGAAAATTCGCAAATCGACACTATGCTTCTGGAGGACGGTGAATGGGCCCAGGTGACCGTCGACCTGACGAGCGCCCCGCCCGCGAGCCGCGACGCCGTCCTCAGCTACGGGATCAAGTTCCCTTCGCTGACCCTGGGCGTCGCAACCAGCCTGAACCTCGACTACTTCCTCTTGGGCCCCGGCAGCCCGATCTTCAGCGGCCCGACCGCGACGCAGCACCTGATCTCGCTGGACGACGGCGGGACGGTGACATTCCAGTATGACGGCGTCACCGCTCCGTCCCAGACCGGCACCTACGTCGTCGAGTTCTCCAGCCGCAGCGACGCCGGAGGGACCCTGACGCCGATCGGCGATTCGCCCGAGATCCGCGTGGTCGACGTCAACACCCAAGATTGCCGTGGGACGGACGCGGACTCCGACGGCGGCACCGAGGTGGCCTGCGACACCGACGGCGACGGCTGCTTCGGCGACGCCTATTTCGATCCGGACGGGTCCTCGGTCGCCTGCATCAACGTGGACGGCAACAACGACGGCTGCCCCGACTTCTTCATCGACGTCGACGGCACCGGCTGCGCCCAGGAATGTCCCGACGTCTTCTGGGATCCGACGCAGCAGGTGCTGAACGGCATCGACGAGCGGGATCTCGACGTGGACGGCGACGGCACCGCCGATCAGGTCTGCGCCTACGACTCGGACGGGGACGGCGACGACGACAGCTTCGTGCAGCCGGATCCGGAGAACCCGAACGACGGCGGCATCGGCGGCGTGGGCGGCGGACAGCCCAACCCCTTCTTCGAGGGCGGCGGCTGCTCGCTGCGTCCGGACCGGGGCTCGGCGCCCGCGAGGCTCAATCTGGCGATCGTCTCGATCCTGACCGGTCTTGGGATGGCGGGTCTGTGGAGGGGTCGCATCATTAAGAGGAACGCTTAAACCGTTCCCCTCCCAACAGGGCGCGGGGCCATGGTCGCATCCTTGATCATGGCCCTCGTCCTTTTTTCCTGCCGCGTCTCAAGACATCACATAAACCGTCTTGACGTTGACGAACTCCCGGATCCCGAAGGCCGAGAGCTCCCGGCCGTAGCCCGAGGCCTTCACCCCGCCGAAGGGCAGGCGGTTGTCGGATTTTACCAAGGCGTTGACAAAGCAGGACCCCGCCTCCAGGCGCTCCCGCGCGATGCGCTCGCCCCGGGCGAGGTCTTGGGTGAAGACGCAGGAGCCCAGCCCGAAGCTCGTGGCGTTGGCCAGCTCGATCGCCTCCTCCTCGTCGCGGGCCGGGACGATCGCCGCGACCGGGCCGAAGGTCTCCTCGTCGAAGGCGGCCATGCCGGGACCCACCTGCGACAAGACCGTCGGCGGGTAAAAGGCGCCCGGTCCGCCGGGAATCGTTCCGCCCAGCAACAGCCTGGCGCCCTTGGCGAGGCTGGCTTCCACTTGGCGCTGCAATTCGTCGCGAAGGTCCCGGCGCGCGAGCGGACCGACCTGCGTCGTCTCGAGAAGGGGATCACCGACGACGGCCTCCCGCATGGCCGCGACGAACAGCTGTTCGAAATCCCTTCGGACCTCCTCAACCACAATGAAGCGCTTGGCGGCGATGCAGCTCTGTCCGGCGTTGATCAGACGCGACTGGGCCGAGACGCGGGCCGCGAGCTCGAGGTCGGCGTCGGCCAGAACGAGGTAGGGATCCGAGCCGCCCAGCTCGAGGACCGTCTTTTTCAAAAAGCGCCCCGCTTGGGCGGCGACCTCCGCGCCGGCGCGGCCGCTGCCGGTCAGGGTCACGGCCCTAATTTCCGGCCGCGCGATCAGCCCCGCCACCCGGCCGCTGGAAATCAGCAGGCTGCGGAACAGCCCCTCGGGCAGCCCGGCCTCGCGGAACAGCGATTCGATCGCCAGCGCGCAGCCCGAGACGTTGGAGGCGTGCTTCAAGAGCGCGGCGTTACCCGCCATCAGGGCGGGGGCCGCGAAGCGAAAGACCTGCCAGAAGGGAAAATTCCAGGGCATGATCGCCAGGACGGGGCCCAGGGGCTCGAAGGCGACATAGCTCTTCGCCGCCTCGGTGGGGGCCGGCTCGGGGCGGAGGAAGGCCTCGGCCTGCGCCGCGTAGAACTCGCAGCCCGCCGCGCACTTGTCGAGCTCGGCGCGGCCCTGGGCCAGGGGCTTGCCCATCTCGAGGGCCATGAGCCGCGCCAATTCCTCCCGCCGGGCCAGCAAGGCCTCTTTCACGGCCAGGAGGGCCCGCGCCCGCTCGGCGAAGGGCCGCCCGCGCCAGACCCGAAAGGCCGCCGCGGCGCCCCGGACGGCCGCGTCAAGCTCGGCCTCGGAGAGCTCGGGGTATTCGCGCAAGACTTCGTCGGTGGCGGGATTGAGGGAAACGAGGGGCATCCTGCATCCTTTTTCAAGAGGTTCCGTCATACATTATAAAACACCCCCAACGGAGGAAATATGAAAACCTTCAAGACCGAAAAACGCATCCACATGGGCCTCACGACCCGTCATTTCGACGAGAGCCTGGCCTTCTACCGGACCCTGTTCGCGGCGGAACCCGTGAAACTGAAGCCGGGCTATGCTAAGTTCGAGCTGGAAGAGCCGCCGGTCAACTTCACCCTGACCCGGCGGGAGGGCGAGGGCCCGGCCTTGAGCCACCTGGGCATCCAGGTGAAGTCGCGGGAGGCCGTCACGGCCCAGGAGCGGCGCCTGCAGCAATCCGGGCTGAAGACCCGCGCCGAGCGCGACAGAACCTGCTGCTACGCCCTCCAAGACAAGGTCTGGGTGAAGGACCCGGACGGAAACCCCTGGGAGACTTTCGTCTTCCTGGAAGATCGCGAGGCCGCGAATGAGTCCGCAACCTGCTGTCGCTGAGCTCTACCCGAAGATCGAGCGCTTCGTCGCCCGGCGGGTGCGC
Source organism: Deltaproteobacteria bacterium PRO3 (assembly GCA_030263375.1). Taxonomy (NCBI): domain Bacteria; class Deltaproteobacteria; species Deltaproteobacteria bacterium PRO3. Next base: position 18,194 of record SZOV01000064.1, on the reverse strand, counting down.
CATCCCGAGGACCGCGAGGACCTGGTCCAGGAAATCTTCCTTAAGATGAAGGAGAGCCTGGACCAGTTGCGGGACGAGGAACGCCTGCTCCCCTGGCTCTACCGCAGCGCCTACCATCGCGTCGTGGACTACTATCGCGCCCGCGGCAAGCCCCCTCCCCCGCCGGAGGCGGAGGGGGACGCGGAGGAGGAGGGCAACCGCAACGCGGAGGTCGCCGGCTGGCTGCGTCCCTTCGTGGACAGCCTGGGTCCGGAGGACCGCGAGATCCTGGTGGCGATCGAGTTCGAGGGCCGCACCCAGAAGGAGGCGGCCGCGGCCCTGGGCCTCTCGCTCGCCGCCGCGAAGTCCCGTCACCGCCGCGCCAAGCAGCGCCTGCAGGCGGCGCTTCGCGCCTGCTGCGAATTTCACTTGGATCGGCGCCGCAACATCACCGATATTCGGGCCAAGGGCGAGTCCTGCGCCTGCGGCGACAAGCCCTCGTGAGGAGGCGACATGAAGAGCCGAGCACAGATCCTCTTTCTCGCAGCCGTCCTGGTCTCGTGTCTACCCGCGCCCCGGGCCGCGGCGGCCTTGAAAAACCGGACGGTCGATTACGTCTACGGGGGCAAGACTTTCCAAGGCTATTTGGCCTGGGACGACGCGGTCGCCGGCAAGCGGCCCGGGGTCCTGGTGGTCCACGAGTGGTGGGGCTTGAACGACTACGCCAGGTCCCGCGCCGACCAACTGGCGAAGGCCGGCTACGTCGCCTTCGCCGCCGACATGTACGGCGGCGGCAAGGTCGCGGCGCATCCCGACGAGGCTGGCAAGATGGCGGGCGAGGTGCGCGCGAACGTGCAGGAATGGCTGGGCCGCGCCGAGGCGGCGCTGCAAACCCTGCGCGCGCAGCCCATGGTGGATCCGGCGAGGCTGACGGCGATCGGCTACTGCTTCGGCGGCGCGACGGTCCTGCAGCTCGCCTACAGCGGCGCGGACCTGAAGGCCGTCGCCAGCTTCCACGGCTCGCTCTTCCCTCCCGAGCAGCCGGAAAAGATCAAGGCCAAGATCTGGATCTTCCACGGCGGGAAGGATCCCTTCGTGAAGTCGGAGACGCTTCAGCAGGTCCGCGCCGCCCTGGAGCAAGGCAAGGTCGCGGCGCGGATCGTCGTGTATCCGGACGCGGTGCACGGCTTCACCGTGCCCGGCTCGGAGCGGCACGGCCTGAAGGGCGTGGCCTATGACGCGGAGGCGGACCGGAAGTCTTGGGCGGAGTTGCTTTCGATGTTGGAAGAATTATTTCCGAGGCAATCTCCGCGTTCTTGACCTGCGTCGGTCAAGGGGTTGTCCATGATGACGATCTTCATTTTGCGTAATTTCAAGAAAACTGATTTTTGAATCTACGTAATTTTAAGAAATCATTCTAGGCCTTCTTCGGTGTTCGGCCCAAGGATTTTTTCTTTTCCCCCCGCCGCCCGAATTGACCCTACCCGGAAATCCCCATTCCGCGTACACTTGCGGGTAGAGGCGCCATGCATCGTAAAATTTTGCCATTCGCATTCTGGCTTGGAATCACGCTGTGCGTCGCCGGCCTTTCCGCCCAAGAGGGCCTTTTCCCCATCCACGCCCCGCCCTACACCCGCGTCCAGGCGGAGGGCGGCACCTTGCGAGGCGACCCGCGCAAGGGGGAATACCTCCTGAGCCTCCCGGCCTCGCCCGAGGCCAACTCCAAGGTACAGGCCCGAGGCCCCTTCGGCGTGAGTCTCGTCGAGGAAGTCTCGGCCGGCCGCAAGGAAAAGGCGATTCGCTTCGGCTCCGGCGTGATCTCCAACCGCGATCCCAATCCCTCCGCCCTCGCGGTACTGCCGGAGCTGTGCCCGCGGCTGCGCGTGGCCGAGACGGAAGAGGACGCGACATCGGAAGCCGGCTTTCGGTTCGTCTACCGCGGCGCCGAGGACGCTTTGAATCGCCGCCCCGTCTTCCAGATGCAAGACCCTGACGCGATGGAGGGCGCGCAAGCCAAGACCCTCTCAGCCATGGACGGACGCAACGTCCTGCTGCTGAAGAAGGTCCGCATCACCTACGATTACGAGGACTCCCACATCGTCGACTACGAGAGCTATGATCCCAAGACGGGACGCCGGGACACCTTGCATGAGGGCATGGGCGGCTTCTACGCCAACTTCCACTACGCGATCGTCCCCTACGCCCCGGAAATCCCCGAACTGCCGCGCCAAGTCCTGCTCAGCCTCGCCCAAGGGCGCCTACGCGCCATCGGCCGCGAGGCCCTGCGCCCCGAGCTCCGCGTCCACGCCTTCCTCCCCGGTCCCTTCCTGAGCAAGCGGCAATGGAACTATCCGCTCTGCGAATGGGGCGACACGGAATTCCAGGCCCCCGACCAAAGCCTCGACTACGAAGAGCTCGCGCTTTGGGACTGGGATTACCCGGTGAAAAACCGCGATCACATCCTGCTCATCGTCTGGGAGGAAGACGAGGAAGCGGAATGGATCCGGCAAGGCCGCATCCCCGCGAACCACCTGATGGACGACTTGGTCGGCGTCTTCGAGATCCGCCGCGAAGACACCTTGCGGGCGCAGACCCTCCGATCGCCGCGGGGGGACTTCGAGATCACGGTGGAGACGGGACACCTGGCGCCCGCTCTGGCCCGCCAGCCTTGACTCCCCGGCCTACGACTTTGCCGCATCATGTCATGCGCGGGAAATATTTTCCTCCCATTCACAACCCGGCTATGGTCTAGAGGCGATAACGACGCTAACATGGGGGCACAAATAACTCTCAGGAGTCCCATGTTCCAGTTTCGTTCCGGCTCGTTCTTTCGACTCGCCGCCTTTTCCATCTTCTTGGCCGCCGCCCAGCTGCTCGGCGTCAACGCCGAGGCCACGACGCCTGCGCCGCCGACCAACCCTTCCGAGCAATGCCAGGTCATCCTGAAATACGAGGGCCTCTGCAGCAATTCGCGGCCCAATTCCTGCCTGAGCCGGCCGGGCGTGGATTACTCCGGAAATCTCGCGCAGCAAAAGATCTGGGACGACTACTACTGGCTTTGCGTCAACACCCCCGGCAACGTCGCCCAGCGCTACAGCCACGAATGCCTCCAAAAGCTCGGCATAGGAGCCAGCTGCACGTCGACGGTCCCGGCTCTGGTGGAATACCAAGCGGTCACCACTCGCTTCGCCGAGGCCCAGGTCCTTCGCGAGGAGCCCAAATACGAGGCCGTCACCCAAGTCAGCGCGACCTTCTGCACGATGCTCGCGGACACCGGCGAGACCATCCGGAAATACCACCAGGCCTGCGGCGACGTGCCGGCGGCCCAGTGCTCGAAGCCCGAGGCGGGGATCGCCGAGTTTCAAGCGGCCTGCGGCACGAAGAAGCCCTGCGAGTGCGTGAAGGCCTTCGGCTGTCGGGCGGACTACTGCCCGACGACTCCCAGCCCGGCGACTCCGGCCGCGCCCGCTCCGCCTGCGGAACCGGCCCCTCCCGCCGCGCCCGGGGAGCCCGCGCCGGGCGGCGACCGAGCGCCCGGCGGAGGCGGCGGGCTGCCCGTTCCCGGCTCGGAAGCCGGAAACGATAATTTTCTACAGGGCGCCCCCGACGCGACCACCCCCGACAAATCCGGCGACGCCGCGGCGAGCGGCAAGGCGGCGGGCTGCGCGCTTCATCCCGCGGCGAAAACCCGCGCCGATCTTTCTTTCCTGGGGTGGTTTATGGGGGCCCTGATTCCGATCCTGGGGTTACGGGGGCCTTATTTTTTCAGATCCTTGAGCCAGCGGTAGAAGGAACTGCGGCTCATGCCTAGACGTTCGGCCGCCAAGCGCTTGTTGCCGCGGCATTCCGCGAGGGTGGCCTCGATCTCCTCGAGGCCCGGCATAAAATCCGCGTCGGTCAGACCGTAGCGGCGGATCTTTTCGAACAACGTGCGCCGGTGGATCTTCAGCTCGCGCGCGGCCTCGATGCGATTTCCCAAATGCTTGCGCAGCGTCGCGACGATAGAGCGCTTCTCCATCAGCTCGCGCACCGCCGCCAAATCCGCCACGTGCGAGGCCGGCAGGGGCGCATCGGCCTCGCGCGGCGCGGCTTGGGCGGTGCGCCACTGCGACAGCTCCTGCTCGAGGCGGCGAATCCTCTCTTTCAAGGCGCGGTTTTCCGCCCGCAGGCGCTCGAGGTCGGGAGAGTCCCGCGGGGCGGGAGGAACCGCGATCACCGGCGGGGGAGACGACTCGGGGACAATTTGTGGAGCGACCTTTGCTTCCTCGAGCGGCGGCCGGGTAGCTTCGGCGGGCGGCGCGGGCGGCTTCGCCGCGGCGCGCGGGGCCGGCGCGGTTTTCGGGACGACCGGCGCCGCCGCGGGGGGCAGTTGTGAAAAATCCGGCCGCAAGGCCTTCGCCCGCGCCTCCAAGGCGGCCGCCTCGGCCTCGCGCCCCCAAAGCCGGGCGGCGCGGGCCAACCATTCGCAGCTCTCCGCCGGCGGCCACAGCAGGTCGCGGAAGGGCGCCTCGGTCCCCGCCCAGGCGGCGAGCGCCCCTTCCCACTCCGAGAACTCGGAGGGCGGAGTCCGCGGCGCCTGAGTCAAGGCCGCCGCCAGCTCGACCATCGCCAGAAGCCGCGGCGGCCCCTCTTGGCTTCGGGCGCGCACCTTCAAGACTCGAAGCTCACGGCCCAGGGACGCGAAATCGCCCTGCGCGAGGTACAGGCGCAGCTCCTGCGCCGAGGCCCAGATCAAGCGGCGCAGGTCCTTCTGCGCGCTGATCCGCGACTTGCCTCGGTAAAAGAGCTCTTTCGCGGCGTCGAAGCGGCCCAAGCGCAGGGCGATCAGGGCGGCGGCGAGATCCAGGCCCGCGGGGTCGCGCGGTTCCTTCGCCGCCGTCAAGTCTTGCAGAATCTCCCAGGCCTCTTCCGTGCGGCCGTGACTGCCCAACAATTCGGCCAAGCCCAGGCCGGCGGCCTCGCGCAGCGGCGCCGCTTCCGATTCGCGGAGCAGGCGCCAGGCCTCCGCGTACTCCCGCAGGGCCCGCGTCGCATCGAGGCGCGCCTCGGCCGCGGCGGCCTGCTCGAGATGGAGCTCGGCGGCCAACTCCGGGTCTTGGTTGCCTTGCAGGGTCTCCTCCGCGCGCCGCAGGGCCGAAGCGCGGGCCTCCGCCTCGCCGGGGCCGGCATGCAGGCGCAGCTCCGAGAGGGCGGCGAAGGCCTTGAGCCGGGGATCGGGACGCGAGGCCAGACTCGCTTCCATCTCGCGAAACGCCCGCTGCGCCGCCGTCTCGTCGCCGCCGCGGCGCGCCGACTCCGCGCGCAGATACGCGATCCATCCGGGATAGGCCTCGCGCAAGGCGCCGGGCGCCGCCTCGATCAGGTCGCGGCCTCGAGGGTCCCCCGCCTGCAGCAGGTCGAAGGCCGCGCGGAAGTAAAGCGTCGCCTGCCGCCGCGACACCCGCTCGTAGATCCAATCGGCGATCGGCGCCGCGGTCTCCGGCGGGGCCCCGGCGCCCGGGATCTCGGCCAAGGCGGCGCGCACGTCCGCGGGGCGCGCGCAGGGATCGGCTTGCAGAAGTTTGCGCAGAAGTTCGTTCAGGGGGGAGGGGGTCTTCGGTACCAGCGCCGCGACGCGGCCGCCGCGGTGTAGATCGATCCAGGCCCCGATGCCGTGGATCCGTTCGAAGGCCTTGGGGCTGCGCTGCAGCAGAATCAGACAGGCAAGGGCGTAGAGATCGGCGCGGGCGTCGAGCGGCGCATCCTGAAAAAATTCCGGCGCAACGGCGACGAGATTGGCGGGGTGCACCCGAAATCCCAGCGGCAGGTCGGGAAACAACGCGAGGTCGGCCAAGACCAGGCGCTCGCCGCCCTCCCCGTCCGAAGTCAGGATCCAGGAAAGCGGACCCTGCGCCAGATGCCAAAGCCCCGCGTCGTGATGGCGGGCGAGAATCTCCAACGCCTGCCGCAGCCATAACAGATAAACCTCGTCGCGCTGGGTCTCGGCCACCTCCGACAGGAGCCGGCCGGAGACGTGTTCCCGAACCAGCAGGCCTTGGTCGCCGAAGGCGATCCACTCCGGCGCCTCGCCGCGCGCGGCATCCTCGAAGGCTTGCAAGGCCTCGAGCTGGCGCACCAAGCCGACGTCCTCGCGAAGCCCGGGACTCCACAGGGCCTGCACCCAAACCTCGCGCCGGCGCTCCTGATCCTCCGCGGCCCAGAGGGTGAAAACGGGGTCCTCGAAGAGCCGTCGTGGGTTTTGAAAACGGTCGGCGAATAGCTCGAAGCTCATGGCACCTCAGGGTCGTCAATGGGGCCTGGAGACATCATTATATAGAGAATTTCCGGGGGGCCCCGACACACATTTCGGGCCCCAAGGGCCTCAGATTAGCGATTCGAAGCGAAAATGCAATGATTTCAGGCTCCTTAAATGCCGCTCCCCCTGATTTTCCTGGCATATCTCTTGCTTATTCTAGGGGTGGGTAAAGGGTAGGTACACTCCGGCGACGTGTGCCTTCTCATGAGGACAGAGGCGGCACATGGTTCCACCGAAGGTTACAAATAACGAGAAGTCCTTTCTCGACTGGGCCCCGGGCCAGGACGCTGCGCCCGCCGACGGCCAAGATTGTTCCAACTGCCATACCTCTCCCCAACCCCAGGGAAAATTTGGTTTTCAGAACCAGCCCAATCCCTTTTTTCTGGATTACGCTAAGAAATCGAATTCCATCCTAAGCCCCCAGGACTCCGAGGCCATCCAGGCCTGGCTCGCCGGGACCTCCGCGTCGGCCGATCCCGCAAATCCGCCCGCTGCGAAACCCGCGCCCATCCAACCGACCGCCCCCACCGACGCCGCCGGCCTGGGCGATCACGCCAAGGAATTGGAACGTCAGGCGCGCCTCAGCCTGGATCCCGAGAAGAAATTGGCCTTCTACCAATCGGCCTTGGGACTGCGCCTGCTCGCGGGCGACGCCAAGGCGACGACCGCCGTCCTCGACGAGCTGCAGGCGGCTTACAAAAAATCGGGCCACGCGGCCGGAGAAAAATTCGTCGCCGCGCTCCGCCTCTGGGCGGACGGCAAGGCCGAGGAATCCCTCAAGGCCCTGGCCGAGATGGAGAAAGACGTCCAAGGCTCCGCCTACGCCTTCTACCAGGCCTACGGCGCGCAGCGCTCCCTTCTGCTGCAGGTCGCGGCAGGAGAAAAATTAAAACAGAACGACTACCCCGGCGCCAAGACGCTGCTGCTGGAGGCCCTGCGCCTCACCCCTTCGGACCGACTCACCTCGCGAGTCTTGAAGCTGATGGCCGAGCACGGCGAGGCGGATCTTTTTAAACAAAACCTCCGCCTCGCGGACCTCGAGGCGCAGCGGGAAAAGCTGACCACGCCTCCGGTACGCTGCAACGTCGGTTGCCACAGCGGCAACGAGCCGGACCCTTTCAAGGATTTTCCGGATTACGGCCCGCTCCTGAAGGACGAATTCGGCCGCCCCCTCTTCCAGGGGCCGGACTTAAGCGCGTACCGTAAATTCACCCATCTGAGCCACGCGCAAAAACTGCAACTCCATGACCTCGACCAAGAGATCGGCGAGCTGCGGACGAAATACCTCCGCAGTCTCGAGGAAGTCCGAATCCTGCTCTTCACCAAGACCCTGGACGATCCCAAGGCCGACTTGGCCGTCCTCGAGGAAAAGGCGCTGAAGGACGCCGTCGCCTTCACCGGACCGGATCGCTCCCTGCCCTGGCAGTTGGCGGGCGAGGCCTACCTGGCGAAGCAGGATTACGCGAAGGCCGTGAGCGCCCTCGAGGCGGCGGTCGCCCAGGACCCCAGCCTAGTCGACGCGCAGTTCGCCTTGGGCAAGGCCCGCTTCGCCGCCGGCGACTTCCAGGGCTCGCGCGACGCCTATTCGGCGGTCTTAAGCTCCCAGCCGCGGGACACGGTCGCCATGCGCTTCCGCGCCGACGCCGACGCCCATTACCTCGCAAGCCTCGACCCCAAGAAAAACGCCGACGAGATCGCGAAGGTCGAGGCCGAAATCGCCTCGGACCGCGCCCTCCTGCTGGCCCTGCTCAACGCGGGCGAGAAAGAAAAGATCGCCGCGCTCGGCACCCAGCTGGACCTGCTGCGGGCGGGCGGCGAGGCTCCCCTCGAAACGCGCAAGGAAACCTTGGCGATGGTCGAGCTGATGGCCAAGCAATACCTCGCACTGGCCGAGACCCCGCGCGCCAACGTCGACGAGGCCGAGCTTGTCCGCAAGGAATTGAACGGCCTCGCGGCGAAGACCTTCGAATTGCTCGCGGGCTTCGCGAAGGACGATTCCGACCCCGAGATAAAAAAACGGGCGGGGCTTTACACGGGTTACGCCCTCTTGGCCGAAGGAAAGACCGACGAGGCGGTCCAGCACTTCGAGCCGCTGCGCGCGGATATTCCGGAGATCGACAAGATCCTCGGCGTCTTGGAGAAAAACAAGCTGCGCATGGTCAACTTGGCCGCGCTGGACGCCTGGGCGACTTATAACAAGGAAGGCGCCAGGGTCCAAGGCGAGGCCCAGAACGGCATCTTGGGCGACATCCTCGGCGGCCTTGAGTCGCTGGGCCGCGACGACGGCAAGGACTTCCGCGACGACACGCAGGCTCGGTGGAAGGGGCAAGTCGCCTTCGTCGCCGAGCTGCGCTCGCGCATCGAGTCGGGCAAGGCCGACACCATCCTGCAGGCGATGGAGCAGATCGAAAAGGACGGCCCCGAGTCGATGAAGGCCGAGGCGCGCTACTACATCAATTACGAGGACAAGGTCGTCACCGGCTTCCCGTTGGGCGCCTTGGTTCATCTGGTCGACAAGCTCCCACCGGAGCCGGGCGAGGCCGTGACGCTCCTCAACAAGACTTGGGACCTCGAGCGGCAGAACCCTGCCGTCGAGACGCCCTACGCCTTCTACACCCTCGTAAACTTCCTCGACAAAGAGGCCTGCTTCAACGGCACGGCGCGCGAGCACATGGACGCCCTCGAGGGGAACGGCAGCTTCGGCCGCTCGGCCTTCAAGTTCATCACCTCGATGAGTCCCGAGTCCTTGGCCATCGACGTCCTGATCATGGTCGGCTCGGCCGGCCTGGGCAACTTGGCCAAGCTCGCGGCCCTCTCCCGCCTGGAGAAGGCGGGGGTGACCGGCTACAAGGCCCTCGTCCTCGCCGGAGCCGTGGGCGTGGGCGTCGAGGGCACGGCGCTCTGGGCGGCGAATTTGACCAAGGAGGCGATGGTCAAGGACCCGAGCAAGGTCTTCACCCAAGAGCACATGTTGAAGAGTTACGGCGCCACGCTGATCATGATCGGCGGCCTCAAGGGTGCGGGCAAATTGGGCGAAAGCGTCGCGCCGCGTGCCGCCAAGAGCCTGGGCCTCGTCACCGAGGGCGGCACGAAGCTGACCGCGGGCGGCAAGGTCCTGACCTGGTCCATCGGCCACGGCACCGGCCTGGCCGGCATGATCGCCACCAGCCACGTCAACCAAGGCCTGGGCCTCACGCCCAAGCCGGTCGGCGGCTGGAAAGAGGGCCTGGTCCACGACGTCTTCGGCTACGTCCAGTTCGCCGTTGCCCACAAGATGGCCAACGCCGCCTTCTCGGGCAAGCTGAGCACGATCAGCAACAAACAGCACAGCGAGATCGCCGTCCGCGAGGCCATCCTCACCGCAAAATCCTACGCCGACGCCCTGGGCTTCCGCGCCACGCGAAACGCCAAGGGCGAGATCGTCGATTCCCCGGCCCGCAAGCTCGTCGTCGGGATGCTGGTCGACGCCTCGCTCAACAAGGTCGGCTTTTCCGGCGGCAAGCTCGCCAAGCTGGTCGAATCGCGGCAATTCGCCAAGGCCAACGAGTACCTCGCGGAGTTCGGCCTGCCCCTGGAATACGGTAAATCCGGCCAGCTCTTCGCCGTCGCGCGCGGCGAGACCGCGCCTCACGCCGCTGCGGGCATCCCCGCCGGCAAGCCCAAGCCGCCGAAGCCAACGGCGGGCGAGCTCTACGCGAAACAGCTCGCCGAGAAGGCCGCCGCTTGGATGGACAAGGCCGCGGAATGGCTCTTCGGCCCGCCGAGCGACGGCGGCTTCGGCGGCATGCAGCCCGCCTACGCGGGCGCCTACGGCGCCGCCAAGGTCCGGGCCCCGAAGGCGGAGCCCAAGAAGGGCCCCGACGTCGTCATGATGGCCGACGGCAGCGGCTGGGGCGGCGGCGCGCACAAGTCGCTGGAAAAATTCGAGGGCGCCCTGGTCGAGAAGGATATCTTCGACATCTCCCACAACGGCACGCCGGGGAAAAATCCCAATGCGGTCCGCGTCGGCCTCGAGGGCAAGGAAGGCTTGAACAGCGTGGCCGAGGCCTTGAAGGGCGAAATCCCCGCCGAGCTGAAACGCGTCGAGGTCCTGCTCGGAAAGGAAATCGGCCTGAACGACTTGGCCGGCCTGATCCAGATCGCCAAGGACAAGGGCCTCGACCTCTACGTCTACGATCCGGCGGACACGACGAAGCCACGCTACCAAATGGTCGGCAAACGCTTCCTAGTCCCCGACGAGGCCGCGGCGCGGCGCCTCACCGAGGACACCCTGAAGAGCGGCCAAAACGCCGAGATCGCCTTCAGCGAGGGCAGCAAGACGCTGGTCAAGATCGAAGGCGACAGGATCCAGGTGAATTTCAAGGCCAAGGACAAGGGCGAGCAGGTCGAGATGCTCGCGGGGCTGCTCAGCGGCGGCGTCCAGGGCAGGCGCAACCTCACCCTGGAATGGGGCGGCCAGACCTTCAGCGTCCGCAACTCGGGCGGCCGCGTCGAGATCAAGGGCTCTGGCGGGGAAGTGCTTTCTTACGTCCCGGCGAGCGGCAGCTACCGCCCTCGCCTGGAAATCCAATTGCCGAAGGGCGCCGACCCCGAGCGCGCCGCCGTCCTGCTGCGCGTCGCCGGAGACTTCGAGCCCGCCCAGCTGAAGGGGGCCAATGTCCTCGTCGAGGGGCTGGACTTGAGCCTGGGCGGCCCGGTCAAGGGCAACCTCTCCCAGCTGATCCAAAAATCCCTTTGGGGCGAGGCCGCCTCGCTGCAGGTCGGAAAGGGCAAGGACATCTTCCTCGACACCGCCGTCAAGGGGACGGGCCTGACCTACAACTTCAGCACCAAGTTGTCCTTCGAGCAGGGCCACGGCTACCTGGCCGAGCACCTCGCCTTCGAATCGGCGAAGGCCCTGGGCGCCGCGGGACCCGCGGACGCCAAGACGACCCTGATGCAGCGCCACTTCCGCTCCGCCGCGCGGGAGGTTTTGGAGCAGCACCTGGCCGCCTCGCAACAGCTGCAAAAGCTGCGCGAGGCCGCGGCGAAGGGCGACTCCCGCGCCGCCGCCAAGATCCCCGATCAGGTCGCCAAGCTCGCCCAATTTCAACCCTTCGTGGACGGGAATTACGGGATCGCCTGGACCGCCGCGGCGGAGAAGATGGCGGACTTCGCCGCCAAACCCAAGCAACGCGAGCAGCTGAACGCGGTGCTGGAAAAAATTCGCGACTTCTCGCAGCGCGACGCGAACGCCTTCCTCGAGTTCAAGCCCTTCGACGGCCGGGCCTATGCCGACAACGCCTTCGAGATGACGCGCCTCTTCGCGGAGGCGCGCAACATCGCCTCGATCCCGCTGCCGCAGGTACTCGACCAAATCGCTTCCCTCTTTGGGCGCGAAGGCAAGGTCGAGGTCTACGGGGCCGGCGTCGGCATCGTCTACAAGGCCAGGGTCCTGGGCGACAAGGCCGCCCAAGTCGAATTCGAAAGATTTCAGAAGATGAAGGAAGAGGCCGTCGCCTCCGGCGAGGGCTACCGCTTCTCGATCATTCCGGAAGACCGCACGCAAGGCGCCGCCTACGGCACCGACAAGTTCACCAAGACCCCCGAGTGGATCGTGGAAAAACTCGACGCCGACGGGAGAACGACCCGCCTGGCGGCGGTCGAGGTCACGACCCGCGACGGCAGCCTGGTGAACGCCCACGAGATCGACAAGGCGATCGCCGACAAGGTCTTCCAGATCACCGGGCACGAGTTCGGCAAATCCCACAATCAGGGCGACGGGGTGATTGTCCTCAGGCTTTACAAGGCGGCGGGCCGCGAGGAGACCTTGATGCAGATGGTGACGGAGGCCCTTAGGACGGAATACCGGGCGAACGCCTCGAAGGCGAAGGCCAAGGAAAAGATCCGCGTCATGGTGGTCTTCGAGGACGCCTCTTTCCCGGGCGGCGCGAAAACGCGCTGGTTGGATCATCAACGCAACGGCGAGTGGGTCGAGCGCGAGGCCAGCGGCGCCGCGGAAGCTCAGGGGAATACCTGGGCCGAACCTTTCTACAAGGCCATGAACTGGTAGTCCATTATTCGATCGGAATTTCGTCGCGCTCCGGGGCCCCGAGCTTGCTGAGTCCCAGTCGATGCGCCATGACGAGGAAATGGGCCCCTTGCAGGCCGCCCGACGACATCCCCTCCACGACCACCGCGGGAAGATCGCCGATCTTTTGATGCCACTCCCGGCGCTCCGATTCGCTCAGCGGCCGGAACTTGTCGGGGAAAAAGTTCTTCGCGTGAAATTCGTAATTGTGGATCAACCCCTTCGAATAATCTTCCCAATCCTCCGGCGAATATTTCTCGCGGGCCCGGCTCGCAAGCGCCGCCTTCAGGTCCGGATCGGAGGCTGCGGGGGAGTCTTTGGAGACGACGCCTAACTTGACCAAGAGGGCCTTGGCCAAGACGGGGTTGACCGCGGCGTAGTAGTTGAGCTTTCCGTAAAAATACCCCGGCAGGCCGCGCAGGCCGGCGCGGAAGGCCTCTGCCTCGCGCTCGGTCACGGCGACGCCCAGGCGCTGGGCCCAGTCGCGCCAGAAAACCTCGACCTTGGCTCCTTGATGCCCGGGATCGAAGGCCGCGCCCAGGGTCTCGGCGATGTCTTTTTCGCTCATCGAACGCCTCCCGCTCATGGGCGCCGCGTCGTTAGCCTGCGGCGCCTCGGGCAACTGCGATCTTAGCACCGCGACCGGGGCCCCGGCCAAGGGATTTCGGGAACGATGGGCCTCGGCCAACATCCCCGCCACCCGCTCGGCGACCTGATGCGGATCGACTGCCGAGAAGCGCAGGGCCTTCAGCGCGGACTTGGCGTCGGAGGGCGCCTGCAGAAAGGCGTGCAGGCCCAGGAGCACTCGGTTCCGCACATCCGGAGAGGCCTCCCACTCCAACAGGAGCCGCTCGCGGCGCGCGGCCTCGCCGCCGATCTGCAGCTCGATCAAGGCGCTCAGGCCCTGGGCCATCGTTGAGTCCACAAAACTGCGCCGCAGCTCCTGCGCGAAGGCCAGGTCCGGCTTCGCACCCTGCAAGAGGCGCAGGGCGGCGTAGGTCGCCACCCGCCAGGCCTCGCGCAGCTCGGGGCTCGCGTTGGAGTCCAGGGTCGTCAACTCGCGCAGGGCGCGCGCGGGGTTGCCGCGGTTGGCCTCGAGGTAGGCCGGCGACCAGGGCGCTGGGCGTGATCTGGTTGGCGAGCGCACGGCCCGGCTGGCGGATGTAGGTGGCGCCCACCGCCAGCAGGTAGCTCTCCATGAGGTTCTCGGCGCCGGGGGAATTTATCGGGCCGAAGACCGCGAGTCCCTTCAAGACCGCCTCGACGGTCTCGGCATCGCCGCGCTGGTCGAAGAGCGGGGCGTAGGCCGGCGGACGGACCGAGCGGCCGATGAACTCCGCGCCCTTTTGCAAGGCGCGGATGCCGTCGAGCGGCAGGGGGGCCGCGTCCTGCGCCAACGCCGCCAGGCCCGGCAGCTCCCAGGCCGCAATGGCGCCGACCAGGGCTTCGCGCAGCCGCGCGTAGCGGACCTCATCCAACTTGGCGGACGAACGAGGCGCCTCGGGTTCGTCCAAAATCTCGCGGAAGCGCCGCAAGGCCTCCAGGCTTCGCTCGAGCTTCTCGACCTTGAGGTCGAAGTCGGCGAAGGCCTTCGCCCGCGCCTCCGGTACTTCCCCCGCCAAGGCGGCCTCGCCGCGGGCGCGGAACTCGTGCAGGGACTTGAGACTTAAGTCGAGGCGATGGAGCGAGGTGCGGAGGTTCCGCCGCAGGTCTTTCCATTCCGCCGGCGAGACGCCGTCGCGGCGCCCCTGCTCGATCAGGACCGAGATCTCCCAGATCGCCTGCACGGCGCTCAGCTCACCGTTGTGAAAACGCTCCTCGTAGCCGGCGCGGAAGGCGCGCCAGGCGGGGGCTTCGGGCTTCACCGCGCGCAGCGGGGAAATCTTCGGATTGCCGTGGGGGTTGCCCGTGAAGGCGAGGGAGCGGAGGTCCGCCAAGGAGTTCTGCAACTGGATTTCCTTGTTGAGAAAATCCGTCATCTGCCGCAGGGCCTCGGGCTCGCGGCGCGTCGGCACCGAATTTAATACAACCTTGGTCATCCATTCCGGCGCAAAGGCCCCCTTGCCGTGCAGGGCCCCCTGCAGGGCGCCGGCCAGCGAGACCGCGTCCTCGCGGACCCCCTCGGGGGCCTGGAGCGCCAGCTCGAGGGCGGCGCGAGGCGCGAAGGGATGGCGCAAAAAGGCCAGCAGGGCGTGGCCGACGGCGGCCAAATCCCCCGCCTCGCCCAGCTCGCGCGCCGCGATCCCGAGATCGACGGGTTCGCGCCGCGCCAGGCGACGCACCCGCGCGACGATCGCCGAGGCCTGCGGCTCGATCGCCCACTCGGAAGGAAAGCCCGTCCCATGCAGCGCCTTGCCCAGCCACCAGGCCGCGACGCGCGTGGCCTCGCGGGTCTCCGGCTCCATGAAGATCTCCAAGGCCCGAATCTTTTCGAAAAAGACGCGGGCGTCGCCGCGATAGGCCGCGAACAGGGTCGGGAGCTGCACGCCGATCCAAGTCTGGAAGGGATCTTGATAGGTCCCGCCCCAGCGCAGCAGCTCGCGGGGCGAGACCTCGCGCGCGACCTGATCCCGCATCTCCTCCCGGCTCGGATAGGCCCGGTGGATCAAGGTCTCCGCCGGGTCCCAATCCCGCCCCTCAAAATGCCTGAGCTCGGCGAAGAGCCACTCGGGAATCTCGCGGTCTTGCGTGCGGCCGGAACCCCGGTCGAGCAGGTTCCAAGGGTGGAGTTGGAATTCCCGGACGGTCTGCATCTCTTCGGGCGTGCCGCGATAGGCCTCCTTGACGCCGATGCCTTGCAAAATCCCCGCGAGCTTGGCGAAGGCCATCTCTTCGGCGAAGGCAAGGCGGCCCTGCGGGGCCCAGGAAGGGGGATGCCCGGCGAGTTCCGTGACCCGCCGGTGCAAAAGATCCAAGGCCTCGTGCATCGCCTCCGGTTTGCCCTCGGCGACGGCCTTCAAAACCGTTTGCGCCCCGACGTGGATACGGCGGGAGAATTCCACGAATCTCTGAAGCTCGGCGCGGCTCTTCACCACCTCCGCCTGGAGGGACGGCGAACCCGCGGCCAAGGGGATCCAAGCCTCATAGCTGTGCGAGGCCTGGCGGTAGCCCTGCAGGAACCGGTCGTAGGTCGCGAGGATCTCCTCGCGCAGGCCCGCCATCTCCGGCGCGGCGCCGCGACCCTGGGCGTGGTGAATAAGGAAGGTCTGCACCTGCGCGCTCAGCGAGCGCAGGGCCGACACCGCGGCGGCGACGGCGTTCTTCTCCTCGCGCAGCTTTTGGCGCACCTGCTCGGCGAAGGCCTTCGGGTCGTGGAGTCGCGCCTGCTCGCGGGCCTCGGCCTCGCTGAGACGTCCCTCGCCGGGCCCCACCGGCCGCAGGTGAGGGGCGGAGCCGTTCCGTCTCCGCGTGCCGTTCCCGTCGCCGTTTTGGTTTTCGCTGAGCAGGGGCGCATTAAAAATTTCTTCCAGCGTCGCTCGCGATCGTCCGCCCGGCGCGGCGGCGAAGGCCGGGGTTGCGCCGAGCGGCGTGCCGTCGAGGAAGCGGCTTGGGCCCCGACCGAGACTCGCCGCGCGCAGGTCCAGCTCGCGCTGCCGCGCCGCGAAGCCCGGGCCCAAGACCCGCTCGGCCAGGCGCCCGCCGGCGACGAATTGGAAATAGGTCGAAAGGCTGTCGACGAGCAGGGTCGCGTCGTCCAGTCGCGGCCGCAAGCCGAGCGACTCCTCGAGGCGGCGCGAGGCGACGATCCCGGCGAGCATGCCGGCCTGCGGGATCGCCGCTTGGGCGAAGCGCGTCGCCGCGCCCAGCTCGGGGGCGAGCCCCCCGGCAAAGGCCGGACCTCGCAGCCCTTGGACGGCCCTGGCGCTCAAGAATCCCCCGCCCTTCAGGCAAAACAGCGTCACGCCGGTGGCGGCAAGCTCGTGGCCCAGCGTCGCCGCGCGCCAATCCTGCGGGCTTCCGCTCAGCTCGCGGCCCAGCTTGGCGGTGAAGACGAAGGCCGGCACCTCGACGCCCAGCCCCGCGCCGGAGGCCAGCAGGCCGGAAACAAGCGGTTGGGAGAAAAATCCCCGCGCGCCGTTTCCCGCCAGCCGCGACAAGACGCCGAGCCGGGCCGTCTTGTAGGCGAGGGAACCCGCGCCGAAGCCGGCGATCATCCAAGGATCGCTGGCCTCGTGGGCGAAGCGCCGCAGCAAGAATTCGAAGCGCGGTGCGCCGGCGCCCTGGCCGACGAGGGCCCGCCACTCCGCCTCGGCGCGGGCGCTCAGCCCGGCTAGGCCCGGACCGAAGAGGGTCTCGGCGTCGGCAACCGCGCGGAGGATCGCGTTGGCGGCCTCAAGGCGACCCTCGCGCTCCCAACGGCGTCCCAGGTTCAAGGACTGGGATAAAAACAATTGGGGATCGGTTTCTTGAAACAACTGGCCGAGCTCGAGGAGGGCGGCGTCGCCGAGCCGCGCGGCGAGGCGCTCGCGAAACTCGGAGGGCTGACGGGCGAGCAGCTCCTGGAGAGATGCGGCGGGGGCCTGTTGCAGGGCCAAGGCCAGGGAACCGGAGTCCTGGGCGGAAGGCGCCGCGATCGAGTCGAGAAAATGGGCGAGGAAAAGTCTCCCGGGTGCGGGGGCGCTGGGGCCGTCCTGTTTCAATCCCGCGGGGCGCGGGTCGGCCTGCGGGCGCGGGAGCGCCGCCGACGGATGCCCAGCATCCGGAAACCTGAAGTGCCCCCACGACATGTCGTTTCCTAACTAGTTGATATTAATAAATTAATTAATGTAATTCGAATAAGATACTATCGTCGTTTTTCCCCGCGAGTTGCGTTGCTCGAGGAAGAAATAGATGGCTTAAAGCCGATGGGGAATTTACAAATAAAGCGATGAGCCCGCAACGCCCGCCCCTCGACCAAGTCGCCGCCGAGATCGCCCTATTGAGCCGCGAGCTGAGCTTCGCCGGGACCTTGCTCTACGAGGGGCTGGAGAAGCCGATGCACGCCCTCAAGGCGGGCCGCTCGCCGCGGGCCCTGGGCCTGGCGGATCAGGTGCAGGAGGCGGAGTCCCTGCGCGGCAGCGCCGCCGAGATCTTGGGCGAGCTGCGACTGAAATCCGCGGACTTCGCCCAGTACGGGCGCGACTTCCCGACGCCGGAATTCCCCGAGCTCGTACGCATGGCCGAGCGCGAGTGCGCCTTCTGGCAGGCCTTCTGCGAGCGCAGCCAGATCCTGTTGAAAAAACTCGCCTTGATCGCCGACCTCGAGAAGCTCAGCCCGCTCGGCCGCGCGCCGATCCAGGACGCCTGGGACGAGGTTCGGGCCCTCGCCGCGCCCGCCGCGGCGAAACCGGAATAGTTTCGAAATTTATGGATTCGGCTCGGGCGGGAAGGCCCGGATCAGGAAGGCCTCGGCCTGTCCGCCGGAGGGCAGGAGGGACTCGGGAATCACCTTGCGTCCATAGGCCGCGCCGAAGAGACTCACGGCGACGCTGGGGTGATAGCCGGGGGCGCCCGCTTCGCGCGCCGCCTGGAGCAGCTCCGTCAGGCGCGCCCCGTCCCCGCCGGCGCGGAAGAAGAGCAAGAGGCCGCTCGCGAGGTAGTCCGGCGCCGTGGGATGGACGCCCAGCTGCTGCAGGCCGATGCGCAGGTCGTCCTGCGGGTCGCGCAGGGCTGCGAGGTGGAGGAAGCGGTCGTGGAAGGCCAAGGACTCCGGCATCGTCTTGAGCAGCTCGAGTAAATCCGGGGCGCGGGGCCCTTGCTGAATCAGGAGGTTGACCGCCTGGGCGGTCAAATTCATCGCCGCTCGGGTCTCCTCGCCGGCGCGATAGACCTCGGAGATCCCGGACAGGCTCTCCTGCAGATCATGGGGCT
>SZOV01000063.1 GCA_030263375.1 Deltaproteobacteria bacterium PRO3 | reverse complement strand
CGGCTTCTACGCCTGGTGGTACCCGCGGCAGTGGCTGACCGCGGGGGCCTGGTTCAAGCACGGGGAGATGGGGCCTTTGGCGTGGCACGGGCGCTTTATCGAGCGCTGCGCGCACCGCCTGGCTCGCGGCATTTTTCACGCGATGGCGCGCTACCAGTTGAAGCTGGAGCGCCGGCAGCTGCTCCTCGCCCGCCTTGTCGACATCGGCGTCTCGCTCTTCGCGATGTCGGTGGCCTGCAGCCGTGCGCTCTCTCTCGCGAAACAGCGCAGCGATTGCGCCAACGCGATCGAGCTGGCCGACCTGTTCTGCCGCGAGGAGCGCAAGGAGATCCGCCGCCGTTTCGCTGCGCTCTTCGACCGCGACGACGCGCGGGCCTACCGCCTCGCGGGGAGCTTCCTGAAGGGCGAATACGCCTGGCTGGAAGAGGGCATCCTGGCCGCGACGGAATCCCTTCGCAGCGCGCCGGAGAGCCCGGAGACCCGGCTCCGCGGGACCGGCTCGGATTGACCCCTCCGGTACCGTCCCCTTTTCCCGCAACTAAGGACCCTCCGCCTCGATAAGCCCCCAAGCTCGGGGCGATTTCGAATTATTAATTCACAAGCTGTTGGAATAACGAGAAAAGGGAAGGGCCTTGACTCCACCCCCTTACACCGTCCGATTCTCGAGCGAACCCGCCTTGGAGGGCCTCTTCCAGGACTTGCTCGCTGCCGGCCAGACGCGGCGCGATCTGGATCAGGGCTTTGCCTCTATCGACTATTCCCGCGTCCGGGGCGGCGCCTCCCAAGGCGCCTCCGACCGCAGCCTGGACAGCGCGGAGCTCTTCCAAAGGATCACCGCCGTTTCCGGACTCACCTCCGCCTACCGGCGCTTCGCCGGCGAGGCCTTGCCTTGGGAGCCGGGCTCGGGCGCCGCGACGCAGGCGGCCCTGCAGGCCTTCGACCGGGATCTCTCCGCCTGGCGGGCGGCCAACGCCCTCCCCAGCGGGACCAACCTGGACTTGGCCCGGCACATCTTCGCCTGGGTCACGGACGCGCGGGGGCTGAACCTCTCGGTGCGCCAGAACCTCCCCGAAAGAAACTTCGACGAGACCATCGCCAACCTGGGCGGCGATTGCACCGAGTTCACCAAGGTCTTGATGACGCTGCTGCGGCGCGCGGGCTTCGAGGCCTTTCCCGTCTGGGTGGGCGAGGACAGCCGCGGCGATCGCGTGCAACACGTCGCCGCGGGCATCCGCGTCGGCGGCCGGACGCTGCTGCTCGACCCGATTTACGGGGCCTTCGACGCCCGGCACCGACAAACGGTGCGGCTCAGCGACCGCGAGTTCCTCGCCTGGCACTGGAACCACCGCGCCCTCGACCAGTGGAACGTCTCGGCCGCGGCCGCGCAGGGGCTCTTCCAGCGGGCGCTGTGGATGGACCCGGCCAACCCCCACATCCTGTTCAATCGGGGCCTTTGGCAACGGGACGCGCGCCACGACAACGCGGCCGCCCGGACGGACTTCGAGGCCGCACTGCGGGCCGATCCCCGCTTCTCCGAGGCCCATTACGAGCTGGGCAACATGGAATACGATGCCGGCCGCTACCGTGAGGCCGCGACCCGATACTCTCAGGCCCTGGCCCTGCACGCCGGGGACTCCCGATACCGCCGCAATCTGATTCTGGCCCAATGCCGCCTAGGCAACCTCCCCGAGGCCCGTCGCCAGCTCGACCTGCTGGTCGAGCAAGACCCCCATGCCGAAGGCCTCGCCCAGCTTCGCCGCCTGGTGGGGAGCTGAGCCCTCCGCCTGGCCCCGCCTTGAGGCCTTCATCCCCAAGTTTTTGCTCCGTCTTCCTTTAGATCCGGATTCGGCCAGGTTCGGTGGATTTAAAAATATTATTTATTTTCATATGCTTATATGCTTGATGTCTTTCCAGGGGCTTCTTGCGATGGGATGGCATTCGGTTTGCTTTAAATAAGCTTGCACACGTCACAGCGTATGCCGGGGGCATGCTGATGAAAGAGGCATGCCCATGGGCACCCAGCTTTCCAGCAACCCGAAAAATCCTTCCCTCAGCCAGAAATTCTCGAACATCCAGTCCGTCGCCAAGCTGTGGAACCGCGGTTCGGTCGAGGCCGTCAACCCCGAGACCTTGCCCACCCTCCCCATCGGCACCCTCGAGGGCGTAAGCGCCGCCTCGGTCGAGACCGCCAAACAGCAGGCCGACTTCGACGCCGAGCTGGCCCTCCTGAAGGACAGCCTGTTGCAAGCCCGCCGCTCGGCCATCTTGGCCCGCAGCCAGTCGATCGAGTTGGCCCAGCGCCAAGAGCTCTGCCGCAAGGCCCAGGCCCAGTACGAGGGTGCCCAGGCCTCGCTCCGCAAGCTTGGCGCCCTGGCCCGCCGCCTCGATATGGCCGCCCGCCGCAAGTTCCGCGCCCTGGAAGGGGCCCTCGAGTGGCGCGCCATCCGCCACACCATCCAGCGCAGCGCCGAGATGAACCAGCTCCAGCTGGCCTTCGCGGCCTAAGCCGGTCGAAAATCCCCTCCAGGCCCGCAAACCCGCGTCTTTTGAGGGGTTCGCGCCGCCACCCCCCTAAAAAATGAGGGGGGGCTACCCCAAAATCCTCGCCTTGCGGGATGCGCCGCGTCATTTCGCGCAAAAGTCTGTCCAGACTTTATTATTCGATAACTAATTATAATAACTTACTTTTTTCGTTTCTCCCCATTCAGACCCCAGGGCTGTAAGTGGTATTGGCATATAGCTTGCTTATCTTTTCCCTTGAAGGGTGCATGGCGTCTGACTCCAGGACGAAATGTAAAGGGGCTATTGTGTAGAAAGGGAAAAAACACAATGGCACCGACTAAACCTGCCGCTTCCAAACCCGCTCGTTCCGAAACCGAACAGCTTCTCATCGATATTGGATTACTGGGCGATCCTGCCGCGGCCAAACCCGCGCCCGCCAAGAAGGCGGCCGCCAAGCCGGCCCCCGCGAAGGCGAGCACGGACAACAAGCAGGCCTATGCGGCCTCGCAAGGCCTGAAGGGCGTGACCCGCGGTTACACCGAAGGCCCCTACGGCCTGCGCTTGAGCGACGCCCCGCCCCTGGCCACCAAGGGCCAAGGGATCAAGATGAGCCACGGCATTCGCACCGTGGGCACCGACGGCGCCACGGCCCTGCTCTCGGCGCATCAGCCGAAATTCACCCAGCGTCACCGCCCCACGGCCCCGGTGCTGCGCTACACGGCCGACGTGGATCGCGCCGGCAGCTCGCCCTCCCGCGCGGCAGGCCCCAAGCCCAAGACCCAACCGAAGGTTCACACCCCCGTCGGTTCCTTGCAGGCGACGGGCGTGGTGCGCGGCGAACGCACCTATGGATTCCTTGGCCGAGAGGGCATTGAGGTCCTCTTTGGCGGCGGCAAGCCGGCCTAAGCCAGTAAAATCCGTCATTTGGGGGTATGAGGGGTCAAGCTTCCGGGCTTGACCCCTTTTTTTCGGCGTGAAATAAGGCCTGCATGGCTTTGTACACCGCTTCGCTCTTTTCCTACCGCAGGCGCAAGACCCGCGAGGTCAAGGTGGGCGACGTCGGGATCGGCGGCGCCAATCCCATCCGAGTCCAGTCGATGACCATCTCCGACACCATGGACACCGCGGCCGTAGTCCGCGAGGCGAAGCAATTGGCCGAGGCCGGCTGCGAGATCGTCCGCATCACCGCCCCGACCATCCACCACGCCGAAAACTTGAAGAACATCCGCGAGCAGCTCCGCGCCGCGGGCGTGAAGGTCCCGCTGGTGGCCGACATCCACTTCACGCCGCAGGCCGCGATGATCGCCGCCGACCACGTCGAGAAGGTGCGCATCAACCCGGGCAACTACGCCGACCGCAAGCTCTTCGCCGTCAAAGAGTATACTGACGCCGAGTACGAGTCCGAACTCGCGCGCATGGCCGAAAAATTCATCCCCTTGGTCCGCAAGTGCAAACAGAACGGCGTCGCGATGCGCATCGGCACCAACCACGGCTCGCTCAGCGACCGCATCATGAACCGCTACGGCGACACCCCGCTCGGCATGGTCGAGTCGGCCCTCGAGTTCGTTCGCCTCTGCGAGGCCGAAAGCTATCGCGATCTCATCATCTCCATGAAGGCCAGCTCGCCCTTCATCATGATCGAGGCCTACCGCCTGCTGGCGCAGCGCATGGCCGAACTGGGCATGGACTATCCCTTCCACTTGGGCGTCACCGAGGCGGGGGAGGGCGAGGATGGCCGCATCAAGTCGGCGATCGGCATCGGCTCCCTGCTCGAGGACGGCATCGGCGACACGGTGCGCGTGAGCCTGACCGAGGACTCCATCCACGAGATCCCCGTCGCCCGGCAGCTGGTGAAGAAGTTCAACGACCGGCTTGGCCAAGTCGAAGCGGCGCCGGCCGAGGGCCTCGAGATCTCCTGGGACCCCATGCATCGGCAGCGCCGCGAGAGCCAGGCGATTTTGGCCGGCGAGCGCAAGGTCGGCGCCGCGGCCATGTACGGCGTCGTTGCGACCTATCGGGCTCCGACTGCGACGGTTGCGGATTTTTCGGCACTGGAAACCTGGGCCCGGTCGCGGAAGGGCGAGGAGCCCGTCATGGACCTGCTCTTCCTCGAGGCGCCGGCGGGCGCCGGCACCGAGGTCCTCGACGCGCTTCGCGACCGCGCCGCCGAGCTATTGCCGACGACGCAAATCGGCCTCGTCGTCTCGGATCCCACGGCGGCCCGCGAGGCCCTGGTGGTCTGGGACGCGGCCCGGTTGCGGGTCCAGCCGGAGATCGCCTCCGAGCAGCTCAAAGAGCTGGCCCGCCTCGCGCAGAAGAACCAAAAGCTCCTCGAATTGCGCTTCGACTCGGTCGCGGCCCTGGTCGACCGCCTGCCCATACTCAAGCTTTCCGCGCCGCTCGCGCTCAGCCTCGACTCGCGGCAGCCGATCTACGACTACCGTCGCTTGGCGGCCCTGTTGGCCAAGGAAGGGATTCGACACCCGATCCACCTCGCGGTCGACGCCAAGATCTTCGAGGACGTCACCCTCGAGGCCGCCTCCGCCTTAGGTTCGCTTTTGATGGACGGCATCGGCGACTCGATCGAGATCGGCGGGGCGGCGCCGGGCGAGGCGACGCGCCTGGCCTTCAACATCCTGCAGGCGAGCCGCCTGCGCATCAGCAAGGCCGAGTTCATCGCCTGCCCCTCCTGCGGGCGCACGCTCTTCGACCTGCAAGAGACCACCCAGCGCATCAAGGCGAAGACCCAGCATCTCAAGGGGGTCAAGATCGCGATCATGGGCTGCATCGTCAACGGTCCCGGCGAGATGGCCGACGCCGACTTCGGCTACGTCGGCGGGGGCCCGGGCCGCATCCACCTCTACGTCGGGAAGGACTGCGTCGAGAAGAACATCCCCTCCGAGGTCGCCGACGAAAAGCTGATCGAATTGATTAAAAAGCACAACCGCTGGGTGGAGCCGCCGGCGGCCTAGCGCCCCGCCTTGAGCGGGTGTCTGCCACGATCCTATGAAACAATCCCAACTCTTAATCCCCACCCTCCGCGAGGCCCCGGCCGACGCCGAGGTCGTCAGCCACCAATTGATGCTCCGCGCGGGCATGATCCGCAAGACCGCCGCGGGGGTCTATTCTTTCCTGACCCTGGCCCTGCGGGTCCTGGAGAAGATCGAGAAGATCATCCGCGAGGAGATGGAGCGCGACGGCGCCCAGGAGGTCCTACTGCCCGTTGTCATGCCGGCCGAGCTCTGGAAAGAGACCGGGCGCTGGGATTATTACGGGAAAGAGCTGCTGCGCTTCAAGGACCGGCACGACCGCGACTTCTGCATCGGGCCGACTCACGAGGAGGCGATCACCGACCTGATCCGGCAGAACGTCAACTCCTACCGGCAGCTGCCGCTTAACCTGTTTCAGATCCAGACCAAGTTCCGCGACGAGATCCGCCCGCGCTTCGGCCTGATGCGCGGCCGCGAGTTCGTCATGAAGGACGGCTATTCCTTTCACGCCGACGAGGACGACGCCAAGAAGACCTACTGGCTCATGTACGAGGCCTACAAGCGCATCTTCGCGCGCTGCGGCCTGGTCTTCCGGCCCGTCGAGGCCATGACCGGCGCGATCGGCGGCAGCCTGAGCCACGAGTTCCAGGTGCTCGCCAAGAGCGGGGAAGACCCGGTGTTGACCTGCACGCGTTGCGACTACGCGGCCAACGTCGAGAAGGCGGCGGTGCGCGGCTCGGTCGATCCGGCCAAGGTCGAGAAGGTCGCTGGAAAATTCCAGAAGGTCGCCACCCCCGGCAAGACCAGCGTCGAGGAGGTCTCGCATTGTCTCGGCGTGCGTCCTCAAGACTTGGCGAAGATCCTGATTTACGAGAGCGAGCAGGGCCCCATTGCGGCCCTCGTCCGCGGCGACCACGAGCTGATCGGCGCGAAGCTTGAGCAGGTCGCCGGCGTGCGCAAACTCGAGATGGCCTCGGCGGCGACGATCGAGGGCGTCCTGAAGAGCGCGGTGGGCTTCACCGGGCCGGTGGGACTGAAGGCCCCGCTCTACGCCGACTTGGCCGTGGCCGAGATGAAAGACTTCGTCACCGGGGCCAACGAGCGCGATTTCCACCTGACGGGAGTCAACCTGGGCGACTTCGAGGCGAAGGGCTTCTTCGACCTGCGGCGCGCGACCGCGGGAGACGCCTGCCCGAAGTGCAACGAGGGGCTCTACGAGGAGCACCGCGGCATCGAGGTGGGGCAGGTCTTCTTCCTCGGCACCAAGTACTCCGCGGCGATGAACGCCAAGTTTTTGGACGAGAAGGGCCAGGAGCGCGTCATGACGATGGGCTGCTACGGGATCGGCGTCAGCCGCACCGCGGCCGCCGCCATCGAGCAAAATCACGACGCCAACGGCATCGTCTGGCCCTATCCCATCGCGCCCTTCCACTTCCACCTGGTGACGCTCAACGTGGGCGACGCGGCGGTGCTGCAGGCGAGTCGCGAGCTCTACGAGGGGATGCGGCGCGCCGGCCTCGAGGTGCTCTGGGACGACCGCGACGAGAGCCCGGGGGTGAAGTTCAAGGACAGCGACCTGCTGGGCATTCCCTACCGCGTGGTGGTCGGCGGGAAGGGACTGAAGGAAGGCCTGCTGGAAGTGAAGGCCCGAAAGACGGGCGAGGTGGAGAAGGTGCCGCCGGCGCAAGCGCTGGAGCGCTTGCTGGAAATTCATCGCGGGCAATAATTCATGCGCAAACTCTCCAAGCTCATCGTCGCCCTCGACCTCGACAGCACCCGCGAGGTCGAAGCCATCCTCAAAAAACTCGGCCCCGCCGTCGATTTCTACAAGGTGGGCCTCAAGCTCTTCACGCACTACGGCCCCGACGTCCTCAAGCTCTTGAAGCGGCGGCGCAAGCGGATCTTCCTCGATCTCAAGTTCCACGACATCCCCAACACCGTCGCCGAGGCCTGCCGCGAGGCCGTGCGCAATCGCGTGGAGATGCTCACGCTCCACGCGAGCGGCGGCTCCGAGATGATGCGCGCCGCGGTCGCCGCCACCCGCGAGGAGGCCCGGCGCCGCAAGGTCCCCGCGCCCTTTCTGATGGGGGTGACCGTCCTGACCTCGATGGATTCCCTCGAGGAGTTCGGCCTCGCCGCCACGCCCGCCGAGCAGGTCGGGCGCCTCGCCCGCCTGGCTCAGGCCGCCGGGATGGACGGCGTGATCTGCTCGCCGCAGGAGATCGCGATGCTGCGCGCCGCCTTGCCCCATTCTTTCAAGATCGTGACGCCGGGCGTGCGCCCGGCCGGCGCCGAGCGCGGCGACCAAAAGCGCGTCAAGACCCCGGAGGAGGCCTTCGCCCTAGGCGCGGACGCGGTGGTCGTGGGACGCCCGATCCTGGCAGCCGCGGATCCGAAGCGGGTCGCGATGGAAATTTTGAAAAAGAAATGACCCTGAAGCGAGGCCGAGGATGCCCTTCGCCTATTACCGCCGCCTGAACGCCGCCCAGAAGAAGATCTACCGCCGCAGCGACGGCATTACCTCCCTCCAGATTCCTCAAGCCGAGCGGTTTCAACCCCTGGTCGCCTATCTTTCCCAGGCCCTCGCCGCGGGCAACCAGCCGCGGACCCAGGAAGGGGCCCAGGCCTTGGTCAACGCCTTGAACCGGGTCTTCGGCACCCCGGCGGTCCGCGTCAAGGTGCTGGAGCGGCGGCCTTCCCACAACTGGGGGGAGTTGCACGGCCTCTACGAGGCGAAGCGCGGCGCGACGCCGGTGATCACCGTCTGGATGCGCACCGCCAAGCGCATCCAGGTGGTCGCCTTCAAGACCTTCCTGCGAACCCTCCTGCACGAAGTCATGCACCACCTCGACTACGCACTGCTCAAGCTAGGCGATTCCTTTCATACCGAGGGCTTCTACCAGCGCGAGTCCAGCCTCTTGAAGCAGCTGCTGCCCGAGGGACAAGCCTCGGCCACCGCGCTCGCAAGCAAGCCCTAGGATTTTTTCAGCAGCTCCATCACCTTCTGCATGTCTTCCCAGACGGGGCGCTTCATCGCGGGATTTCGCAGCAGGAAGGCGGGGTGGTAGGTGGGCATCATCTGGATGGAGCCTTCCGGCAGGCTGGTCTCGAACTTGGCCTTCACGATCGCGGAGGGCCAAGGGTGAAAACGGCCGCGCAGGCCGGTGATCTTGGCCTCGGTCTGGAGCAGGGTCTGCACGGCGAAGTTACCCAGGCCGACGATCGCCTTGGGCTGGATGGTCTCGATCTGGCGCAGCAGGTAGGGCTCGCAGGTGGCGATCTCGTCGGGGGCGGGGTTGCGGTTTTCGGGAGGCCTACATTTGACCACGTTACATATATAGACATCTTCCCTCTTGTATTTCATCGCCTCGATGATCTTGGTGAGCAGCTGCCCCGCGCGCCCCACGAAGGGCTCGCCCTTCAGGTCTTCGTCGCGGCCGGGGGCCTCGCCGACGAACATCAGCTCGGCGCGGGGATTGCCGACGCCGAAGACGATGTGGGTCCGCTGCTCGCAGAGGCGGCAGCGCTTGCAGTCGCCGATGTCGGCGCGGATCTCGTCGAGCCGGGCCTGGGCCTCATGGGGATCCAGCAGGACGGGGCGGGGGAGGGAAGCGGGCTGGGGCATGCGGGGCTCCTGGGGAAGGGCCGGCGCCGCGGCGGCGACCTGCGTCACGGCTGGCGCCCGGGCAGGCGGAGGCGCCGCGAGGGCTTGAGGGATTCCGCCGGCGACGGGCAGCTCCCGCTCGCCGGCCAGGTAGAGGGCCTCCAACTTTTTTCGCGCAAGCTCTTCCGTTTTCATGGCTCTTGTTCTAACCTGCCTGCATGCTGCTCTACGGCCTTTTGGCGGCCCTTGTCTATCTCCTTTTGCCCGCCGCGGCCTACGCCTGGGGGCCCGGCGCCCACATGAGCTACGCCCTGCACGCCTTGGCCAACGCGGCCCTTTTGGCGCCGGCGATCCGCGCCCTCTTGAAGAAATTTCCCGAGACCTTCCTCTACGGCACCATCGCCGCCGACATCATCGTCGGCAAGAAGTATGCGGGCGAGCTCTACCACTGCCATCACTGGGACGTCGCCCTGCCGATGCTCGACCGCGCCGAGACCGAGCGGGAGCGAACCTTTCTCTACGGCTACCTCTCCCATCTCTCGGTCGACACCGTCGCGCACAATTTCTTCGTGCCCTACAAGATCATCCGTTCCTACGAGACCCTTACCTTGCGCCACACTTATTGGGAGATGCGCTTCGACCTCAAGATTGACCCCAAGGTCTGGACGACGCTTCAAGAGGTGGCGGAGGGGGATTACCAAGAGCTCGACCGCTTCCTCGAGCGCAGCCTGAAGCGCACCCTGTTCAGCTTCAAGACCAACAAGAAGATCTTCGACAGCCTGCTGCTCGTGCAGCGGATGAACAAGTGGCGCCACGCCGCCGAGCTCTTGGCCAAGCGCAGCGAGTACGAGCTGGAGGACAAGGACGTCCGCGAATACAAAAATCTCTGCCACGAGGTCTTGATCGAATTCCTGCAGGGGCCCGAGAAGGCGCGGGTGCTCAGGGCCGACCCGGCCGGGCAGCTGAAGCTGCTCTATGCCAAGGAGATGGTAAAGGACCTGCGCAGCTACACCCGGCGGGGGCTGGTCAGCCGGTCCGGCGCCCGGGGGCTGGTCGGGGAGATCAAGGAAAGGCTCAAGGAGGGGATCTACAAGCCGGTGGACCTCCCGGTCATCACCGACGCGCTTCAGTAAGTTATTGGATTGGCTTAGAATATTTATATAGTCCCTTTGACAACTTAAGACCCTGGCGGCTCCGATAAGAGGGACAGGGGCCTGCAAGGGCTGGGTTTCCCTCATCACGAAAGGAACGGTTCATGAAAAACTGGAAGGCATTAGGTCTGGTGGTCTTGCTCGCGACTTTCACTTACACCGGCTGCGATAAGGGCCAGAAGGCGCCCCAGGCCCCGGCGGCCGAGGATCAAGGCCCCGCCCAAGTGACGACGGGCGAGGAGGTCGAAAAGGCCCTGGTCGACGGCTGCGAGGGCAGCGGGGATTTTCTGGCCCCCTTCAACAGCGGCGATTTCAAGACGGCCAACGGCCGCGCCAGCTGCGCCTTCAATGACAGCGTGAAGGCCAATCCCGATAAGCCGGATACCAAGGCGGCGCTGATCGCCTTCCTTTCACGATTCGCCCTGGCCTTCGAGAGCCCCGAGGTCGAGTTCCTTCTCTTGCAAAAGGTCCAAGCCAACAGCCTCTTCGGGCCGAGCGGCAATCCCAGCAACCTCGACCCCATCATGGACGGGTTGACCGGCAATCTGGACAACTGGCCGATGATCCTGCACTATCTCAAGAAGCAGATGGACGCGGGGCGCACGCCTAACGACGTGGTCGGCAAGGTCTTCGAGTTCATCGACCGCAATTTCGGCGACTGGCACGTCCTGGCCAAGGCGATGTCGCGGGATCCGGGCTTTTTGGAGGTCGAGATCAGCGGGGCCTTCGTCGGGAAGCCCTCCGAGGTCTTCAAGGTCAATTTTTCGGACGCCTCCGCGGCCGACTTTTACATTACCTTGGGCCGCGCGGTCTCGAAGGTGTTCTCTCATTACGACATGGGCGTTTCTTCGGCGGCCAGCCTGGCCGACGTTAACGCTTTGGCCGCCGATCTCAACGCCGACGCCAAGTTCCTCAGCCTGAAGGCCGACGGAAACGCCTCGGAGGCTGGCCCCTACCTCGACTCGCTTTTCACCGCGATGATCCAGGCCGCGGCCAACTTCAAGGTAAAGCCGGGCATCATTGTGGGCAGCGGCGATGCCTACCCGAAGCAGTTGGACGACGCGCTGATCGCTAGTCAGCTGAAGGAATCCCTGAAGGGGCGCATGGTGTGGATGGCCGCCTCGGATTATTCCTTCGCCATCGATCTGAAGAAGATGTTGGCGGATCTCCCGGACGCGAAGACCATTTCCGTGCCTCCCGTAAAGGTCGTGGGAGGAAATTCCATCGATTTCAACGAGGACTTCCTCAAGCAGTTCATTTCGGGATTTTCGATCCTCAAGGAATAGCGGTTCGAATTTTCGGTTTCAAAGCCCCTCGCGAGAGGGGCTTTTTTTTTGGCGCCGAAATCCGGTCGGCAGACCGCCTGCGGCCTGAACCAAGCCTCTTGTCGGCGGCTCGCTAGACCAGCTTTTCGACCGCGTCGAGGATCCGTTCGGCGACGGCGGTCTTCGGCATTTTTTCGAGCGGGGTCGCCTTCCCGCCGCGGTCGATCAAGGTGACGCAGTTGTCCTCGCCGGCGAAGCCGATGTCCCGCTGCGAGACGTCGTTGGCGACGATCAGATCGAGGTTTTTCTTCTTCAGCTTTTCCTTCGCGTTGGAAATCAAAGCCTCCGTCTCGGCGGCGAAGCCTACCAAGACTTGGCCTTTGCGCTTGGTCTTGCCCAGGGTGAGCAGGATGTCGGTGGTGGGTTGGAGCTCGAGCCGCAGGGCGCGGCCGTTTTTCTTCAGTTTTTGCGGCAGGGCCTTCGCCGGGGCGAAGTCGCCGACCGCGGCGGTGCCGATGAAGAGGTCGGCCTGGGGGAAGTGTTTTTCGCAGACCTCCCGCATCTCGGCGGAAGAAACCACGTCGATCCTGCGCACCCCCTCGGGTGTCGGCAGCGCGACCGGTCCCGCGACCAAGGTGACCTCGGCGCCGCGGCGGCGCGCGGCCTCGGCCAGGGCAAAGCCCATCTTGCCGCTGCTGGGATTGCTGAGGAAGCGGACGGGATCGAGGAATTCGCGGGTGGGCCCCGCGTTGATCAGGACCTTAAGCCCCGCGAGGCTTTTTTTTTTGCCGGAGCCTCCGTCCGAGAAGTGGCGCTCGACGGCGGAGAGGATGACCTCGGGCTCGGCGAGGCGGCCCTTGCCCTCCCAGCCGCAGGCCAGGTAGCCCTCGGCGGGTTCGACCATGCGGTAGCCCCGGCGGAGCAGTGTCTGGACGTTGTTCTGAACGACGTCCTTCTCCCACATGTTGACGTTCATGGAGGGCGCGAAAAAGACCGGCGCGCGGGTGACGAGGGCCACGGTGGTCAGTAGGTCGTTGGCTATGCCGTGGGCCAACTTGGCGATGAGGTCGGCGGTGGCCGGGGCGATCAAGAGCAAGTCGGCCTCGTCGGCCAGCTTGATATGGCTCATCTCGGATTCTTCGGTCAGGCTGAAGAGGTCGGTGTGCACGGGGTGTTGGGAGAGGGCCTGGAAGGTCAGGGCCGTCACGAATTGCTGGGCCGAAGGCGTCAGGACGACGTGCACGTCGGCGCCGCGCTCGGTGAGGCGGCGGAGCAGCTCGCAGGACTTGTAGGCGGCGATGCCGCCGCCCACGCCGAGCAGGATCTTTTTACCTTTCAGGCTCACGAGAACTTTATACCAGGAAAGAGATTCTTACCGAAACAAGAAAAACGCGGTACACTGGGCGGCATGTTGCATCCCGAGGAACGCGGCGAATTGTTGGGTCTGGCGCGCGGCGCCGTCGAGCGAAAGGTCCGCGAGGGACGGGAACTG
Organism: Deltaproteobacteria bacterium PRO3; assembly: GCA_030263375.1. Taxonomy (NCBI): domain Bacteria; class Deltaproteobacteria; species Deltaproteobacteria bacterium PRO3. The sequence goes on along the minus strand of SZOV01000063.1, from coordinate 13,906 downwards.
GTCTTGCCCAGCGAGCTGCCGGCCCTGCACCGTTCCGGCGGGGCCTTCGTCAGCCTGCACCGGCTCGAGGATCTGCGGGGCTGCATCGGTCGCATCCGCTCCGCCGCGCCGCTCTTCCGGACCGTCCAGGAGATGGCCGTGGCGGCGGCCACCCAGGATTACCGCTTTTCTCCCGTCCGCTTCGAGGAGCTGTCGGAGCTGCATTTCGAGATCAGCGTCCTGTCCGATCCGGAAATCCTAAAAGACGTTTCGCAGATCCGCGTCGGCGAGCACGGCCTGATCGTCAGCGCCGGGAGCCGCAGCGGCCTGCTCCTCCCCCAGGTCGCGACCTCCTACGGCTGGGACGCCGAGACCTTCCTCAGCCATACCTGCGCGAAGGCCGGCCTTCCGATGGAGTTCTGGAAACAGGGCCGGGTCCTCATCGAGGCCTTTACGGCGGAGGTATTTTCTGAGAAAGAAATCTAAACAATGGATCGAAATTCCAAGCTCCCTATTGCTATAAATAGATCGCCCCGGTGCGGGGAAGAGAGTGTCCCTGGAGGGACCGAGGACTGTCTGAGCTGACATAAAACACCCCATGCTGAATTCACTGACCGCCAAAAAATTCGCCTGGCTCCTCGGCAATCTGTCCTTTCACATCGCAGGATACCTGGGCATCAACGCCTACTTGTCGCGACAGGGGGCCAGCTATGACCTCGCGATCGCCTTGGACCACCAAATACCCTTCATCAAGTACTTCGCGCCCTTTTACTCGATCGTTTATTTGATTCCGGTCGTCACCTTTTTCCTGTGCTGGAACAACTACCCTCTCATCAAGGCGGCGGCCAAGGCCTTCATCGGAGCAGGGGTGATCTGCTTCACCTGCTTTTTGCTTTTTCCCGTCAAGTACGAGTTGCGCGTCGACCTGCAGCCGCCCTACGATTTCTTCACCCATATCCTCCGGTTTTTTTATTGGATCGACGAGCCCTACAACTGCTTTCCCTCCCTCCACGTCGCCCTGGCGATGATCAGCGCCGCCATCGTCCGCTGGCAGCGTCCGCGCCTGGCGCCGGTCTTTTACCTGCTGGCGGCGATCGTCTCTGCGTCGATATTGTTCATGAAGCAGCACTACGTGCTGGATTTGGCCGGGGGCTTGGGCGTGTCCTGGTTGATGACGGCCCTGTTTCTTGCCCGCGAGCCGCAGGAGGAGACCGAGGTGGTCGAGCCGGCGGCGCCGGCCTGATCAGACGCCGTTGGCGACCGGCGGACCCGAGCGCAGGTAGGTGTAGCCGTTGATGGTCTCTTCGTAGAAGTCGATGAGGCTCACGCCCTCCTTGGGCTTGACCGCGCCCTTGCGCACCTGCTGGTCGATCGCGGTCTTCACCGTCTTGAGCAGCTCGGAAGGGGAGTACTGCACCCGCGAGAGCACGTCTTTCACCCGGTCGCCCGGGATGACCTCCTCCAGATAATAATCTTCCGGATCCTCGTCGTCGCAGAAGACGTGAACCTCGTTGACCCGCCCGAAGAGGTTGTGCATGTCGCCCATGATGTCCTGGTAGCCGCCCAGCATGAACATGCCGATGTAGTAGGGCTCGCCCTCCTTGAGGGGGTGCAGGGAAAGCGTGTCCCGGCTGTCGACGATGGGGTCGATGAAGCGGTCGATCTTGCCGTCGCTGTCGCAGGTGATGTCGACGATGGTCGTCTCGCGCGTGGGCGGCTCGTCGAGGCGGTGGATCGGCACGATCGGGAAGAGCTGGTCGAAGGCCCAGTGGTCGGGTGCGGTCTGGAAGAGGCTAAAGTTGGCGAGGTACTGGTCGGCCAGGAGGTCGCCGAGCTTCGCAGTGTCCTCGGGGACGCGGCGGAGCTTTTCCTGGATCTTGATGATCTCGCGGCAGAGCTGCCAGTGCAGGGTCTCGACCTTGGCACGGTCCTCGAGGTCGAGCAGGCCCAGCTTGAACATCGAGAGGGCCTCCTCTTTCTTAGTGGAGGCGTCGTGGAAGGTGGCGAGGAAATTCTTGCGGTTGAGCCCGCCGACGATCTCGCGCATCTCCTGCACGACCTGGGGCTCCTCTCGGCCGTTGGGCAGGATGGGGTTGCTGCCGATCTCGATGTGGCCGAAGACGGACATGACGATGCAGGAATGGTGGGCCACGATCGCCCGGCCGGATTCGCTGGTGATGTTGGGCTCGGGAACCTCTTCCTCGGCGCAGATCTGCTGGAGGTTGTAGACGACGTCGGAGACGTACTCGTCCAGGGTATAGTTCATCGAGGACTGGCCGGTGGTCTGGGAGCCGTCGTAATCCACGCCCAGGCCGCCGCCGACGTCGAAGTACTCGATGTTGAAACCCATCTTGCAGAGCTTGGCGAAGATGCGCGCCCCTTCCTTGACCGATTCCTTCACCGTGCGGATGTCGGTGATCTGGCTGCCGACGTGGAAGTGAAAGAGTTTCAGGCAATGCTCTTTTTTGGCCTCCTTGAGGATGTTCACCGCCTGCATGATCTCGGGGATGGTGAGGCCGAATTTGGCGAAGTCGCCGCCGCTGTGCTCCCAGCGCCCCGTGCCCTTGGTGGTGAGCTTGGCGCGCAGCCCGACGTAGGGTTCGACCTGCATCTCTTCGGCGACGCGCAGCAGCTGGGGCAGCTCGGAGATTTTCTCGATGACCACGATGACCTTGCGCTCGAGCTTGCGGCCCAGCATGGCCAGGCGCATGAAGGGCTCGTCCTTGTAGCCGTTGCAGATGGTCAGGGCCTGCGGGTCGGTGTTGAGGGCCAGCACGGTCAGCAGCTCGCCCTTGCTGCCGGCCTCTAGGCCGTAGTGGTAGGGCGCGCCGGCGTCGAGGATCTCCTCGACCACCTCGCGCATCTGGTTGACCTTGATCGGGTAGACGCCGAAGTACTGCCCCTTGTAACCGGACTCTTGGATGGCGCGGCGAAAGCTATCGTTAAGCGTGACGACCCGCGAGCGCAGGATGTCTTGGAAGCGGATGATGCAGGGGAAACCCAGCTGCTTCTCGCGGATGTCGTCGACGACGTCCATGATGTCGATGCTGGGGCCCTCGCGGCCGTAGGGCTGGATCGAAAGGTGCCCCTTGTCGTTGACCCAGAAATAATTCGAGCCCCACTTGTCGATGTTGTAGTATTCGATCGCCTTGGCGACCGACCACTCGTTCGCCGGATTTTTTTCGCTTCCCATGGATGTTCCTGGCCGAGGGCTGAGGGCCCTGGGACCGGCAGGCTCCTATAACGAATCCCTTCGGGATTCAAAAAAAATATCACGAAAGGGATATGAATTCACAGATTCGAAACATTGAGCGGATCCTGGGGGAGCGGCTGAAGCCCGTCTTCCTGGAGGTCTTAGACGACAGCGCCAAGCACGCCGGCCACGCCGGGGCTCGCCAGGGCGGAGGGGGTCACTACATCGTCACGGTGGTGGCGGAGGCCTTTACGGGGAAGGGGCTGGTCGAGCAGCACCGGATGGTGAACGAGGCCCTTCGGGAGCTCTTCGGAGGCCAGATCCATGCCCTGGCGCTGCATACCTTCAGCCCCGAGCAGTGGCGGGAGCGGGCTAAGGGCGGTCGGCACTAGCTAGGCCGCCTGCAGGGCCGCCCGGTCGACCCGCTGGTACCAATCCCAGACCTTGCGGTTATCGCGGACCCAGCGGAAGGCCGGCAGGGTCTCGATGCTCTTTAAGATGCCGAAGGCCGCCAGATCGGCCGCGTTGGGCTTATTCCCGCCCAGGTAGTTGCTTGAGCCCAGTGCCTCGGCCCAGTCCTTGAGGCACGTCTTGAGGTGGGCCTCGGGGTCGGCGATGCCCTGTTCCTTAGCGCTCTTCTTGGCCACCATCGTCATGACCAGGGCCCCGGAGTACTTGATGGTCCGCTGCTGGAGCCAATTAAACTTCTCTTGCTGCGTGATGTAATCGAAGGCCTGCAGGGAGTCGCCCAGATTGCGGTAGATCAGCGGCGGCAGGGCGCGCACCAGGGTCGCGTCGGCCCATTTCAGCCATTTCGCCTCCTTTTCGCGTTCGGCGGCGCCTTGGGCGAAGACGGGCGACTCGGGATACTTTTCGTCGATGTACTTCATGATCGGGGTCGAATCGTTGACCTGGTTCCCGGCCGCGTCGATGAAGATGGGGACCTTTTTGTAGTCTTTGGAAAACTTGATCTCCTTCTTGTTGAGGGGATGGACCTCCACGGCCTCGTAGGGGACCTTTTTATAGCCGAGCAGGGCCTTGACCTTCCAACAGAAGGGGCAGACGTTGTACTGGTAGAGCTTGGGGAGGGCAGTCGTTTTCATGCGCCCCCTTTTAGTGGCAAGACCGGCAAAAAACAAGCCCGGGCGTGGCAAGATTTTTCAAAAATTTTCCATCCCGTCACTAACCTTTCGCGTTTCCCATCCATCTTAAGCGGCGAAATCGGCAGGCCCACAAGGCCCCGCCGAGAAAGGAGTGTCGAAATGCGTATCGTGAAGAAGCTGACCAAGGCCGCGGCCCTGGCGATCACTTATTCCATCCTCTGTTTTTCTTAATTCATCCCGCTTCCCTGTGGACTTCAATCACCAGTCTGGCCCCATTCTCCGACGCTTCGGGGAGAGGGGTCCTATCCCGCAGAGGGATGGCCGGGCGGGCTAGTTTAAAAACTTAATAATATTAAACAGATATGTCGTCGGCCTGCCTTGGTTCCTTTGGCAAAGGAATTGCTTTTAGATTAAGGCAGAGGTGAGACGATGGCGGTAATCGATATCGAGTATGGTCGAGCGATCCTGGAAGAGCAGGGTGTTGAAAAGCCGGCGGCCGGTCAAGGCACCCAGGAGTGGGAGATGATCCTGCAGAACAGCTCCTTCGGTCACGAATACGCCCGCATGGAGCTGCAGGAGGCGGGAGACCTGATTGCCCAGGAAGACCTCCTGGACAAGATGGAGAATTACAAACGGGCCTATTTCATGGCGCGGCGCTACCTGAAGCGCGAGAACCCCGAGGCCCTCCGCCGCATCGAGACCGACCTCATGGACCAGAAGGTCCGGATCTTCGGCACCTATACGGCTTGATTTTGTGAGGATGTTACGTTACGGGAAGGCCCGCTCCTAGGGGGAGCGGGCCTTTTTTTATGCCCGTTCCATCCCCCGGCCGATGGGGCGGTCGCCTATGACCGAACTCCTCTACGGTAAAAACCCCATCCTCGAGGCTCTGCGCGCCGGCAGGCGCAAGTTCCATCGCTTCTTCCACTTGAACACCGCGAAATCCGATCCCCAGCTGGAGGAGGCCCTGGAGAACTTTGCACGCCTGGGGGTCCGTTGCAGTGCCGTCGGTCGCGACTGGTTCGAGGGCAGGCTCCCCGGTATTTTGGCCCAGGGTTGGGCCGTGGAGGCAGGCGAATACCCGTATGTAGAACTAGAGGCCTTGCTTCCTAAGTTATTGGAAAAAAAGACGGCTTTGCTATTGGCTCTGGATCAGATCCAAGACCCTCAGAACCTGGGCGCCATCCTGCGGAGCGCCGAGGGCTGCGGGGCGGACGGCGTCCTGATCTGCACAGATCGGGCGACCCACGTGACCCCGGCGGTCTGCAAGGCCTCGGCGGGGGCCAGCGAGCACCTGAGGGTGGCCAAGGTCGTCAACCTCGCACGGGCGATCGAGGCTTGCAAAGAGGCCGGTTTTTGGTCCGTGGGGACCAGCTTGGAGGCGAAGGAGGATGCCTTGGCCTTCGATTGGCCGGCGAAGACCCTCTTGGTCCTGGGTTCGGAGGGGAAGGGGATGCGGCGCCTGATTCATGAGAAATGTGACTTCTTGATTCGACTCCCGCTGCTTGGTAAGATTTCGAGCCTCAACGTCGCCGCCACGGCGGCAGTATGTCTGTACGAAAATTTGAAAAGTCGATCGAAATCGGGTCGGGAGTGAGACGCCGGGGCGGCGCGGCGCGAGGGGCGAAAAAGGTCGCTAAATACCCGTCGATCTTGCTTTATTTAGGCTTGACAGGGCCGGGCCGCGTTACTATACACGGTCCACTTTTTTGAAGGCCACGTCCATTTGACCATGGTGAAATCCTAAAAAATTCAATAATTTTCAAGGATTAGAAAATAAATTTCATAGGCCTTCGGAACCGATTTTGGCTTCGAGAACGAGCGTCGCAACGCGTTTCGGGCCGGTAAGCTTTACTTTGCCGACGTAGCTCAGCTGGTAGAGCAACTGATTTGTAATCAGTAGGTCACCGGTTCGATCCCGGTCGTCGGCTTTTTGCTTTTTGAGAGGATTGGCCATCAAAGCGCGGCGAAGCATGAGCGCGAAAAGAATGAAGCGGAGCTAAAGCGCTTCCTCTGAAAATTTGGAAAGCTCCCATTGGCCCAAAGGAACTTTTGAAAAATGAAAGTACCTTAACCGCTGGGGGTTGAAGGGGGAGGGCGGAAGCCGCCCCCCTTGTTGGGATTGGCACCATGATCGTTTAAGGAAGTTTAGACATAAACTTCCTTAACCGGTGTGGGTTGAAGGGCGAGGAGGCAAACGCCCTGGGCTTTAGACGAGCCCGGCTTTGCCGGGTTCGGCGAATGGAGAGGTGCCCGAGTGGCCAAAGGGAGCAGACTGTAAATCTGCCGGCGTATGCCTTCGAAGGTTCGAATCCTTCCCTCTCCACAGGATGATGTGATTCGAAGGAATGGCGTCGGCGGAAGACGTCAGCGGTGTTTGAAATCGGACGACGGAGCTTGAGAGACACGATCGTCGGCATTTGCGGGAGTAGCTCAGTTGGCTAGAGCATCAGCCTTCCAAGCTGAGGGTCGCGGGTTCGAGCCCCGTCTCCCGCTTATTGAAACCAAATAGTTCCACCGCCCACATAGCTCAGTCGGTAGAGCATCTCCATGGTAAGGAGAAGGTCATCAGTTCGATTCTGATTGTGGGCTCAGCATTGCGATAAAGTTTCGACAAAGTTCTGAAACGGCATGTCAAAAGCTAAATTTGAGCGAACGAAGCCGCACGTGAACGTAGGGACGATCGGGCACGTGGACCACGGGAAGACGACGTTGACGGCGGCGATCACGAAGGTTTTGGCGTCGAAGGGGAAGGCGCAGTTTTTGGCGTACGACCAGATCGACAAGGCACCTGAAGAGCGGGAGCGCGGTATCACGATCGCGACGGCGCACGTGGAGTACGAGACGGACAAGCGGCACTACGCGCACGTGGACTGTCCCGGCCACGCGGACTACGTGAAGAACATGATCACGGGCGCGGCGCAGATGGACGGGGCGATATTGGTGGTGAGCGCGGCGGACGGCCCGATGCCGCAGACGCGGGAGCACATCCTGTTGGCGCGGCAGGTCGGTGTACCGTACATCGTGGTGTTCATGAACAAGTGCGACATGGTCGACGACAAGGAGTTGCTGGACCTGGTCGAATTGGAAGTTCGCGAGCTGCTGAGCAAGTACAAGTTCCCGGGCGACAAGACGCCGATCATCAAGGGGTCTGCGTTGAAGGCGCTGGAGGGGGACACCGGGGAGCTTGGCGAGCAGGCGATCATGAAGCTGATGGACGCGATCGACGAGTATATACCCGAGCCGCAGCGTCCGGTGGACAAGCCGTTTTTGATGCCGATCGAGGACGTGTTTTCGATATCGGGCCGCGGGACGGTGGTGACGGGTCGTATCGAGCGCGGGATCGTGAAGGTCGGCGAAGAGATCGAGATCGTAGGATTCAAGCCGACGCAGAAGACGGTCATCACGGGGGTCGAGATGTTCCGGAAGCTGCTGGACGAAGGTCGGGCGGGCGACAACATCGGGGCCTTGCTGCGCGGGACGAAGAAGGAAGAAGTGGAGCGCGGGCAGGTATTGGCGAAGCCGGGTTCGATCACGCCGCACAAGAAGTTCAAGGCTGAGGTATACGTTTTGAGCAAGGAAGAGGGCGGGCGCCACACGCCGTTTTTCAAGGGATACCGGCCGCAGTTTTACGTACGGACGACGGACGTGACCGGGATCGTGGAGCTGCCTGCGGGCGTCGAGATGGTGATGCCCGGCGACAACGTGGCGATCACGGTGGAGCTGATCACGCCTGTGGCGGCGATCACGGTGGAGCTGATCACGCCTGTGGCGCTGGAGAAAGAGATGCGGTTCGCGATCCGCGAGGGCGGACGCACCGTCGGCGCGGGCGTCGTCACTGAGATTATTGAATAAAGAGGTAGGGGCCGTTCGCGAACGGCCCTCAACAGGTTATGCGCAGCATCATTCAAATGGAGTGTACGGTTTGCAAGAACCGCAACTACTCCACCAAAAAGAACAAGACCAAGACCCCGGATCGCCTTGAGCGGAGCAAGTTTTGCCGCACCTGCCGCAAACACACCCCGCACAAGGAGACGAAGTAATTTTGTTTAATAAATGCCCCCAACAGCAACCGCTGGGGGTTGAAGGGGGAGGGCGGAAGCCGCCCCCTGGGCTTTAGCAAGCCCGAACTTGCTTCGGGCTTGCGAATAGGAGAGTAGCTCAATTGGTAGAGCACCGGTCTCCAAAACCGGGGGTTGCAGGTTCGAGACCTGTCTCTCCTGCCATTTTAAGGAGAGCGAAGGAGAGATAAAGAGACCGCTGGGGGTTGAAGGGGGATCAAGCAGGCAAACCGGCCACGTTGTGGCCGGGCAAACTGCGCGATAGTGATAGAGCGAAGCTACCGAGCTTTGCTCGGAAGCCGCCCCCTGGGCCTTAGCCGATACGGGCTTTGCCCGTGGCGGCGAATAGCCGCAGGTTCGAGACCTGTCTCTCCTGCCATTTATCTCCGGTCCTTCTCTGGAGAGATGTAAACGGTCGGAGCCGAGGAATTCATTCGTCATGGATCGCTATAAAAAATACATCGATTTGGGATTGGGCTTGGCGGCGGTGGCCGTGGGCTTCCTCCTGTATCAATTCCTGCTGCAGATCTGGGACCTGTTTCGCCTGCCGCTGATGGAAAACCTGCCCTTGAGCCTGCCGGCCCTCGTTGCGCTGGTCGTGGCTTTGGGGCTCTTCCTGTTTTTCCGCAGCAATGCGAAGAGCTACAACTTCCTGGGAGAGGTCGCCACCGAGCTGTCCAAGGTCACCTGGCCCACGCGGCAGGAGACGGTCGCCTCGACCGGCGTGATCATCGTGATGGTGGGCATCGCCTCCCTGATCATGTTCGGCTTCGACGCCCTCTGGGGAACGCTGACGGCGAGGCTGTTGACCCTGTAATAAGGACTGAGACGTTTATGGCCCATCATTGGTACGTCGTTCATACCTATTCGGGATTCGAGCAGAAGGCCAAGCTGGCCCTCGAGGAGCGCGTGCGCGCCCTGGGCAAGGGCGAATACGTCTCGGAGATCCTCGTCCCCTCCGAAAACGTGGTCGAGATGAAGAAGGGTGTCAAGAAGACGACCTCGCGGAAGTTCTTCCCCGGCTACATCATGGTGAAGATGGAGCTCAACGAGGACACCTGGCATCTGATCAAGAACACGCCCAAGATCACCGGTTTCGTCGGCAACAGCACAAACCCGCCGATCGTTCCCGAAGAGGAAGTTCGGCGCATCACCCAGCAGATCGACGAGGGCACGCTGCGGCCCAAGCCGAAGGTGAGCTTCGAGAAGGGCGAGAACGTGCGCGTGGTCGACGGTCCCTTCGCCACCTTCAACGGCATGGTCGAAGAGGTGAATCCGGAAAAGGGCAAGTTAAAGGTATTGGTCAGCATCTTCGGCCGCTCCACGCCGATCGAGCTCGACTTCATGCAGGTGGAGAAGACCTAAAAATAGGGGCGAATCTCGTGTTTGCCCTCCCCGAAGGCGGTAAGAAAATCCGCCAAGGCTTAAAAGGAAGCTTTAGCAGAGGTTATTTATGGCAAAGAAAGTCCAAGCGTACATCAAGCTGCAATGCCCGGCCGGCCAGGCCAACCCGGCCCCGCCTGTCGGCCCTGCGCTGGGTCAGCACGGCGTCAACATCATGGAGTTCTGCAAGCAGTTCAACGCGCGAACCCAAAAAGACGCGGGCCTGATCATCCCCGTGGTGATCACCGTCTATCAGGACCGTTCCTTCACCTTCATCACCAAGACCCCTCCGGCGAGCATCCTGCTGCTGAAGGCGGCGAAGGTTCCGAAGGGCTCCGGTACGCCCAACAAGACCAAGGTGGGCACCGTGACCAAGGCGCAGGTGGAAGAGATCGCCAAGCTGAAATTGCCCGACCTCGACGTCCGCGACTTGGCCGCCGCGGTCCGCACGGTCGAGGGAACCGCCCGCAGCATGGGCATCGAAGTGAAGTAAGGATCATCGAATCGAGGATATTATGGCAGGAAAGAAATACAAAAACGCCGCCACGAAAGTGGACCCGGACAAGAAGTACACCCTGGACGAGGCCGTCGGCCTCCTGACCCAGTTGAAGTCGGCCACGTTCGACGAGACCGTCGAAGTGGCCCTGCGACTGGGCATCGACGCCAAGCAGACCGACCAGATGGTCCGCGGCGCGGTGGCGCTGCCGCACGGCTTGGGCAAGACGGTGCGGGTCATCGCCTTCGCCAAGGGCGGCAAGGAGAAAGAGGCCCTCGAGGCCGGCGCCGACGCGGCGGGTTCCGACGAGCTGATCGAGAAGGTCCAAGGCGGCTGGATGGACTTTGATAAAGTGGTTGCCACGCCTGATATGATGGCTTCGGTCAGCAAGTTGGGCAAGGTGTTGGGTCCGCGGGGTTTAATGCCCAATCCCAAGGTCGGCACGGTCAGCATGGACATCGGCAAGGCGGTCCGGGACCTCAAGGCCGGCAAGGTCGAGTTCCGCAACGAGAAGGCGGGCATCGTCCACGCGCCGGTCGGCAAGCTGTCCTTCGGTCCCGAAAAGATTAAAGCCAACGTCCTCTCCCTCATCGAAGGCGTGGTGAAGGCAAAGCCCAGCTCGAGCAAGGGCACCTTCCTCCGCGGCGTCGCCATCTCGGCGACGATGAGCCCGGGGATTCGGATCGACCCGAGCACCGTCGGGGTCGGCTGATATTATTTTTTGAATGGGTGCGTCAAAGACCGTGGGTCCGGCTCTTCACCGAGCCGAATAATGTTAGCGATAACGCCCACGCAGACGGGATTCGGTTTCCCTCTTTACGCGGCCTGAAACAACAACCCACAGCCCTCAACCTCCTTAACCGATGGGGGTTGAAGGCGGAAAGAGAGAGACCATGAATCGAGAGCAGAAGGCACAGGCCGTGGAATCGCTCAAGGAGCGCTTCCAAAGGACCTCGGTGACCCTTCTTGCGGAATATCAAGGCCTCACGGTCAGCGAAATGACCAAGCTCCGCCAGGAGCTTCGCAAAAACGACGCCGAGCTCAAGGTATTGAAAAACACCTTGGCCGGTCTCGCCATCAAGGGCACCGACATGGAGCCCCTGACGAAGCTCTTCGTCGGCCCCACGGCCGTCGTGACGAGCGCGAAGGATCCCGTCGCTCCGGCGAAGGTCCTGGTCAAGTTCGCGAAGGAGTTCGAGAAGGCCAAGATCAAGGGAGGCTTCCTGTCCGGAAAGGTCATGGACGCCGCCCAGATCGAGACCTTGTCCAAACTGCCTTCCCGCGAGGAGTTGCTCGCCAAGCTGCTCGGGTCGATGAACGCCCCGGCGCAGAACCTGGTGAACGTCATGAGCGCGATGCCGCGAAAGCTGGTGACCGTGCTCGCGGCGATCCGCGACAAGAAATCCGCATAAAAGAAACCGTTAATTCGACATCACCCATTTTTTAAAAAAAAAATTTAAGGAGAAATTAAAATGGCTATCGTGAAAGCTGAAGACATCCTGGAAACGATCGAAAACATGACCCTTCTTCAGGTCGCCGACCTGGTGAAGGCCTTCGAAGAGAAGTTCGGCGTCTCCGCCGCCGCCCCCGTGGCGGTCGTGGCGGGCGGCGCGGCCGGCGGCGGCGCCGCTGCGGCCGAGGAGAAGACCGAGTTCACGGTCGTCCTCGCGAGCTCCGGCGACAACAAGATCAACGTCATCAAGGAGATCCGCACCATCACCGGTCTGGGCCTCAAAGAGGCGAAGGATCTGGTCGAAGGCGCTCCGAAGACCGTGAAAGAAGGCGTGAACAAGGAAGACGCGGCCAAGATCAAGGACCAGCTCGAGAAGGCCGGCGCCAAAGTCGAAATCAAGTAGTCCGTCTTCGATATTCAGAAGGGATTTCCCCCTCCGGGCGAGGGGGAAATCTCCTTTTTTCCGTTTTTTGAGCCCGCGTTGACAATTATTCGCTAGGAGACGTCATGAGTTCTTCTCATGTTCCCACCGGGATTTTGCGCAAGGATTTTTCCAAGATCCACAAGATCGTCGAGCTGCCCAACCTGATCGAGATCCAGAAGCTCAGTTACGATAAATACCTCCAGGCCGACGTGGCCCCCGAATCCCGAGCCGACACCGGCCTCCAGGGCGTCTTCAAGAGCGTTTTTCCGATCCGCGATTTCAACCAGACCGCCAGCCTCGAGTTCGTTTCCTACCGCTTCGAGCGCCCGGCCTACGAGGTCAACGAGTGCCGCGAGCGCGGCATGACCTTTTCCGCCCCGCTCAAGGTGACCGTGCGCCTGGTCGTCTGGGACGTCAGCGACGACGCCGGCGGCCGCTCGATCCGCGACGTCAAGGAGCAGGAGGTCTACTTCGGCGAGATCCCGCTGATGACCGACACCGGTACCTTCATCATCAACGGCACCGAGCGCGTCGTCGTCTCCCAGCTGCACCGCTCGCCCGGCGTGTTCTTCGAGCACGACAAGGGCAAGACCCACAGCTCGGGCAAGCTGCTGTATTCCGCCCGCATCATCCCCAACCGCGGCTCCTGGCTGGACTTCGAGTTCGACCCCAAGGACATCGTCTACGTGCGCATCGACCGCCGGCGCAAGCTGCCGGTCACCGTCCTGATCCGCGCCCTCGGCCTCAACACCGAGCAGATGCTGAATTACTTCTACAAGACCGAGACCTTCACCTACGAGGGCAAGAACCTCTTCAAGACCGTCGAGCCCGAGATCCTCACCATGCAGCGCGCGGCGAAGGACATCAAGCATCCCAAGACCGGCGAGGTCCTGGTGAAGAAGGGCCGCAAGTTCAACCAATCGGCCATCGAGAAGCTGCAGAAGGCCAAGGTCAACGAGATCCCCGTCGAGCTCGAAGAGGTGGTCGGCCGTCCCGCCGCCCACGACATCGTCGACAAGGCGACCGGCGAGGTCGTCCTCGAGTGCAACCAGATCCTCACCGAGGAGAAGCTCGAGGAGATCAAGAAGCGCAAGATCGCCGAAATTCCGCTGCTCTTCATCGACAATTTCAACGTGGGTCCCTACATCCGCAACACCCTGTTGATCGACAAGGTGCCCACGACCGAGGAGGCCATCACCGAGATCTACCGACGGCTCCGTCCGGGCGACCCGGCCACCATCGAGACGGCCACGGCCTTCTTCGAAAATCTTTTCTTCAACCCCGAGCGCTACGATCTCTCCAAGGTCGGCCGCCTGAAGATCAACCACAAGTTCGGCTACGACGTTCCGCTCGAGATCACGACCCTGCGCAAAGAGGACATCCTCGACACCATCAAGTACCTGGTCAACCTGAAGGACGGCTTCGGGCAGGTCGACGACATCGACCACCTCGGCAACCGCCGCGTCCGCGCCGTCGGCGAGCTCCTCGAAAACCAATACCGCATCGGCCTGGTCCGCATGGAGCGGGCGATCAAAGAGCGTATGAGCCTCCAGGAGATCGAGACCCTCATGCCGCACGACCTGATCAACCCCAAGCCGGTTTCGGCGGTGGTGAAAGAGTTCTTCGGCTCCAGCCAGCTCTCGCAGTTCATGGACCAGACCAACCCGCTCTCCGAGGTCACGCACAAGCGACGCCTCTCGGCCCTGGGGCCGGGCGGCCTGACCCGCGAGCGAGCGGGTTTCGAGGTCCGCGACGTCCACGCCACCCACTACGGCCGCATCTGCCCGATCGAGACGCCCGAAGGTCCGAACATC
>SZOV01000062.1 GCA_030263375.1 Deltaproteobacteria bacterium PRO3 | reverse complement strand
GGTAGTGCCGGAGGAAGCTCCCGTCCGCGTACTGCTGCAAGGTCACGGTGGTGCCGCCCAGCTTACGCGTCTGCCGGTTGTGGACCATGCTTTTCTTCTTGTCGAAGAAGATCTCCTCCGTGAAGCCCGGCCATTCGAATCTCCACAGGCTGGCCCCGTTGGGATAGGCGACGGTCGTGATGGGAACGCCCATCACCGAGCTCTGCGTCGTGGTCCCGGCCTCCGCGGGCAGGCCCGCGTCGGGCAGGGCGCCCAGCCGCCTCCCGGTGGGGGCCTTCTTCCCGCTTAAGTATTTCTTCTTGCCGTTGAGCGAGCCGCCTAAGTCCGTCTCCTCGACCGTCAGGCCCATCGCCTCCGCCCCGCTGGCGCGCGAGGCCCGGGCCCGGAGGTCCACCCGGGCGAGGACCTCGCCCTTGGCGTCCTGCAAAGTCAGAGGGCCTTGGGCGGGCCAGGTCAGGCGGCGGCCCTCGTCCAAGAAGATTTGCGACCCCTGGCCGGAGGCGCGGAGGTCGCCGGGGGCGGCCGGTGCCGCATTCGAGGATTTATCCTTGGCGGCCGGCTCCGCGGGAGGGAAGAGCAGGAAGGCGAGGGCTAGGGGAAGAAAAATTTTTTTCAAGGGCAGGATCCTTTCAGGCTCCGGTGTTGGGTCCACCGCCCGCTAGGGGCATTCGATGGAAAAATCCGCAAACTTCGACTCGGCCTCGGACCATTCTTCCTCCACCGCCTGGACCCGGGCGGCGGGAGGCCCCACTCGGCAGAGACGCAGCAACTCCCGCAAAGGTTCTGCCGGGCCTTGGGCGAGCAGTTCGACGGATCCGTCCGGGAGGTTGCGGACCCAGCCGCTCAGCCCCAGGGAACGGGCGGTCTGTTGGGTCCAGGCGCGGTAAAAGACGCCCTGGACCCGACCCCGAATGACGGCGCGGACTTGCATGGTTCGGACTCCTAAAAAATTTAACAGGTGTCCGGAAAAATTTCCAGGACGGCGAGTTTTAAGCGCTTTACGGGATCGGGAGCCAGGGCTTACACTTAGCCGGTGAAGATCCTCGCCATCGATCCCGGGAAGAAGCGCATCGGCCTCGCCGCCAGCGACGCCCTCCACCTCACCACCCGCCTCTTGCCCGTCCTCGAGGTCTCGGGGTTGGGCGAGTCGCTGCGCGAGCTGGCCAAGCTGATCGCGGCGGAGGAATTCCAAAAAGTGGTGATCGGGCTCCCGCTCAACATGGACGGGACGGAAGGCGAGCCCGCCCGGGCCGCCAAGGCGATGGCCGAGCGGCTGCGCCAGGAGCTGGCCGCGAAGCAAATCGCCTGCGAGGTCGAGCTCTGGGACGAGCGGCTGACCAGCTTCGAGGCCGAGCAGCGCACCCGCCAACAGGGCGTCGCCAAGGCCAAGGCGAAGGCCTTCCTCGATTCGGTCGCGGCCGAGGTCCTGCTCGAGGACTACCTGGCCTCCCATCCCCAAGAAAGCGAATGAGGTTTTGCGATGAAGGGCGGAACGATTCTCAAATTCCTGCTGGTCCTCTTGTTGATCGCGGCGGGGCTTTATCTCTACGTCTCGATCCAGCTGGGTCCCTATGGCAAGGGCGGGACGGTCTACATCCCGAAGGGGGCCTCGGTCCAACAGACGGCGGAGCTCTTGCAGAAAGGCGGGATCGTCCGCAGCGCCTGGGCCTTCCGCGGCCTGGCCCGCTGGCGGGGGGTGCAGGCGAAGCTCAAGCCCGGCGAGTACCAGTTCGAGGCGGGGGTGACGAGCCGCGAGGTCTTGGACAAGATCGTCCGCGGCGACCGCGTCATCCGGCGCCTGGTCGTGCCCGAAGGCAGCAGTTTCACCCAGATCGCCGCCCTGATCGAGAAGGCCGGGATCGCGCCCCAGGCCGAGACGAGGAAGTTCTTCCGCGACCCCGCCCTGCTCGCCGGCCTTGGCTTTCCGGCGGTCAGCCTGGAGGGCTACCTATTCCCCGCGGCCTACGAGTACGACCGCGAGACCACCGCCGAGGGCCTGCTGCGCCAGATGCTGAAGAAGTTTCAAGACTCGATCCGCGGCCCGGTCGCGGAGCGCGCCCGGCAGAGCGGCTGGACGATCCCCCAGGTCGTCACCTTGGCCTCGATCATCGAGAAGGAGACGGGACTGGCCTCCGAGCGCCCGCTGATCAGCTCGGTTTTCCACAATCGCCTGCGCATCGGGATGCCGCTGCAGACCGATCCGACCGTGATCTACGGCCTGCCCAACTTCGACGGCAACCTCCGCAAGGACGACCTGCGCAACCCGCACGCCTACAACACCTACGTCCATGTGGGCCTGCCGCCCGGGCCCATCGCCTCGCCCGGCCTGGCCAGCCTCGAGGCGGCGCTGAGCCCCGCCGCCAGCAACTACCTCTTCTTCGTCGCGAAGGGGGACGGCTCTCACTTCTTCTCGGCCACCTTGGACGAGCACAATGCCGCGGTCGCCCGCTATCAGCTGGGCCGGGCGCCGTCGCCGGCGGCCCCCGGTCCCGAGACGCGGCCCGCGCCGCCCGCCGCCCCGATCGCGCCGAGTCCGGTGATGAAGCCCGTCCCCATGCCCCGCGCGCCGCTGCCGGCGCCGACTCCCGCGCCGACCCGCCCCTTGATGAAGCCGGTCCCGGTGCCCCGCTAAGTGGAAGGCGGCGGCCAAAAAAAAGTCCGCGCGGCGTGGCGGCCGGCGGACTTTTCAAACACTTTATAAAGAATTCTTACTTGTTGAAGAGGCCCTTCAGCGAGCTGACCAGCTGCTCGGCCTCGCGCTGCACCCACTTGGGGGGCAGGGCATTGGCGCTGCGGCCGGGCTTCTCGTCCTCGGAGCCGATAATGACCGAGGCGGGCGAGGCCTGGGCCTCAGGGAACTCGGTAGGGAGATGCTGCGCCGCGGCGCCCATCAGGCTTAAGTATTCGTCATAGCGAATCAGGATCTTCGTCGGCCGGCCGTGGCGGGTGACCACCACTTTGGCCTCGTCCTCCTTGAGCACCTCGGCGAAATTCGCACGCGCCTCGGTGACGTTGAAGATCTTGAGTCGTCCCAGTCTTTCATCGTGGATCTCGAACATGGCACCAACCTCCCGGAATACGTCCTTTTAAAGAGACAGAAGAAGCGTTGTCAAAGGCTTTCTGGACGGAATCCAGTACATCTAGAAAGCCATGAAATTTCAATGACCTTTAAGGTCGCCCCCTGAGGCCTTTGTCACACAGCCCAGCCCGGCCAAGGGGAAAATTCGATTTTCTATGGACGAGGGATTTGTCGTGTGCGTCACCAAAAAGGTGCGAAAATTTTTTTTCCGTATTTCATTTCCGAGGCATTCCCGCTAGGCGAGGAGATCGGGGGCCGAACGGGTAGGTATCGGAGGAGTCCTTGGAGCCCGAGATTTGTCCCCGCCTTCGCGCGGCATATTCCTTCTTTTCTGTAACCCCGAGGCCCTACGCCGCGTCCCATGCGGCAATGCCGGAGATCCACCCCATTCTTTCACGACTTCCGCACGGGCCCCTTGCCCTGCGCCGCGAACTCGAGGCCTTGGCGGTCGAGGGCGACGCGGAGCTGCGCGCCGAGGGCCTGCTGGCCCTAGCCCGGCGGGAAGAGGCGGCGGGGCGCCTGGAGGCGGCGGCGGAGTTGTACGCGGTGGTGGCGCAGGAAGCCGACGCTGTAGGGGCCCTTCGCGAAGGGCCCCTACGGACCCGCGCACAAGAGGGCCTGGATGCGATCTTGGGCCGCGGCGCCTTTGGTCCCCGCGCGGAGTTTCTCTTAAGAAATCTCGCCCAGCAATCCAGCGACCCAGCGATGCTCTTTGCCATGGGGACGGCGGGGGCGGTGTTTCGGATGACGCGCCTGGCGATGCTATCGCGCTTGGCCGCGACGCAGCATCCGGGGATTTTGACGCAGATCCTAGGCGCGGGGCGCCTGGCTTCTTTAACCGGCTTCGCGCTGGAGGCCCCGGCCTTCACCCTGGCGGGGCGCTTGGGAAATGAAGTCCTGGGGAGAAGGCAGGATTGGAGTGGGGCGGCCTTAGGGAGGGACTTTGCCTCGAGCTACCTGGTCTTGGGGGGATTGAAGTTGGCGGGCTGGACGAGCGGCGCGGCGTATCGTAGATATGCCAACCCCGTAGGGGCCGTTCGCGAAGGGCCCCTACAGACGCTATTTCAGCAGGGCGGGATGTTGACGGGCATCCTGCTCGGTCACTCCTTGGAAGAACACTTTGGCCTGCGCCGCCCCCAAGACGGCGCAACGACGCTGACGGACTCGCTGGCGATGCTCTTGCAATTCCACGTCGCCGGCCGTCTGACCCGCCAGGCCTTCGGGACCCGCTTCGCCGCCTGGGAGCGCGGCCTCGACCTCCAAAGCGAGGCCCTGGCCCGCCCGAGGCCTCGAGGCCCCCTCGCGCCCCTCCTGGCGCCACTGCGGGGGGCCGGCCCTCGCCTGGCAATCGCCGCCGGGGCCCCCGGCGAAGGCCGTTTTCCCACCGTTTTACAAATGAGCGCCGACCGTCCCGGCGGCAAGGGCGAGGATTCGCTGCGCACCTTGCCCTTCATCAACCCCGAAGGCCTGGGGATCTCGCCCTTGGAGATTCGGCATCCCATGCAATTGGGGAGACGGATCCTCGACCGGCGCCTGAAATTCGAAGAGCAGCTGCAAAGGGGGGACATCGTCTTCCAGATCCTGTCGCGGACCTTCGACGTCGAGCCCTATCTCCCCTCCTTGCTGCGGCATTTGAACCGGATGGTGCAGAGCCACGGCAATGCCATTCCCATCGGCCGCAAGGTGATCCTCAACCTGAGCGGGGAGGGGGGCGAGACGGCCTCGCGGATCCTGCTATTGCGCGGGGTACGCGGCTTCGAGCGCCTCTCCGAGCCGGCGCGTCAGGAGGCCCCGGCGTCGCCCCCCCGGCGACCCTCGGCCTACGCCCCGACCCTTTTGGCCATCCCGATCGAGTCGGTGGCGGCCCCCGCCGCGCCGCCCAAGCCCCCGCGTCCCCTCCCTTGGATCACGCAGGCGCCGGAAGAGATCCCCGGCCTCCTGCGCCGCCTGGCCGAAGGCCTGGCGCCCGGCCGCAAACCCCCGGCGCTGATCGTGGAGGATTTGGTCTGGAGCGACGCCGAGCTCAATCAGCTCACCCGCGGCATGGGCCGGGAATTCCCCGCTGAGCTCAACTTCGAGATCATCCTTCCCGCCACGGAGACGACCGTGCAGGGCATCGTCCTGGGAGAAAACCTGCATTGGCTCAACCAATTCCGCGTCAACCTGGAGTGGAAGCGCCTCGAGGGCCGGGCCGCGAAGGACCCCTTGGTCGTGGACAGCGTCGAGCAGCTCTACCAGCAGGTCTACTACTTCGGCCGGCTCGAGCCGGCGGCGGCGCCCGCGGAACGGACCCTGCGCCTGGCCGTCCCGCCGCCGGAGGGCCCGCTTCCGGAATTCGTGCGGCGGGCCTTGAACAAATACCGCGTGCCGGGCGCAAGGCTCCGACTGGAATTTGAGGGCGGAGAGGAACCGATGCACTTTTTCGGCCAGGAAGGCGCCTGGGCCTACGCCGCCGAATCGCGGCCCCGGGCCCCCGCCGCCGCCCTGGAGGCGCCCCCTTCCGCCGCGACGGCGGCGGCCGAGCGCCTGCCCGACTATCGCATCGCGCGCTGGCGCGGCGACTTGACGGAATTCCTTCAGGGACTGCGCGCCGAGGGCGAGGGTCCCCAACTCCACGAATTCCTGCTCGAGCTTCCCCTGCCCTTGCAGGCGAGCGACCTGAACCTGCTCCAGCAGAAGGCCCAGGCCCTGCCCGAGGGGCACCGCGTCCGGCTCCACGACCTGCCCGGCCGCCGCGTCTACACCCTGCTTCGCCGGTCGGAGGGGGTGGCGGTGGAGGAGCAGCCCTGGGACACCGTCCTGGCCTGGCGCGCCCAGGGAGAAAATCCGCGCTACGCCTTGGAGGCGGGCAACGTGATCGACCTGCTCCGCCAATTGTCCCTCTTGGAGGCAACGGCCGCCGGGGAAGGCGCCTCGCTCCGCGTCCTGATGCAGGGACCTTGGCTGCCCCAAGCCCACGGAACCCTGCTCTGGGAGAGCCTCTCGCGCCGCCTGGAGTTTCCTTACCGCGAGGTGGAACTGCATTATTTTCGAGCCCTTTCCGGCGAGGGACACAACTGGGCCCGGCAGGTCTACCGCAGGGATCCCCTCGGGCAGTGGCAGGTGCGGGAGGAAGAATGAGAAGGGAGGCAACTTTTGGCCCGGCGCGGCGAAGAGAATTTATCATCCCAATTAGGAACGTCGGGGGCGGGCTTAAGGCTCGCCTCCAAGGAGAGTTCGAGTGAGCTTTGGTATCCGGGTGGGGGCACCGAGGGCGAGTCGTCCCGCGCCCATTTCCGAAGGAATTTTTGACGCGCGTGGGGCCCGCCGTTGGGGCGAGCCGGTCGCGGCGGAGCTGCGCGCCTTAGCCCGCGAGGGCGACGCGGAGCTGCGCGCGGAGGGCCTCCTGGGCCTGGCCCGGCGGGAGGAGGCGGCGGGGCGGGTGGAAGTGGCGGCGGAGTTGTACGCGGAGATCGTGGGGGCGAACCTGGGGCCCCACTCGAGCCGCGAGGATGAAGCGAGTGGGGGGGTCGCCCCCGGGCTGGGACGGGGAGGGCGAACCCCCACCTCTCTCGGACCGATGGCGTTCGGTGGGGCCCCAGGTTCGCCCCTACAACGGCGTGCGCAAGAACATCTCAATGCGATCCTAGGCCGCGGCGCCTTTGGTCCCCACGCGGAATTTCTCTTAAGAAATCTCGCCCAGCAATCCAGCGACCCGGCGATGCTCTTTGCGATGGGGACAGCGGGGGCGGTGTTTCGCATGACGCGGCTGGCGACCTTGTCGCGGCTGGCTTCAACGCCCAATCCGAGGATCTTGACGCAGATCTTAGGCGCAGGACGCATGGCCTCTTTGACCGGTTTCGCCTTGGAGGCCCCGGCCTTCACCCTGGCGGGGCGTCTGGGCAGCGAGGCCTTGGGAAGACGGCAGGATTGGAGCGGGGCTGCGTTAGGCAGGGACTTTGCCTCGAGCTATTTGGTCTTGGGAGGGTTGAAGTTGGCGGGCTGGGCGAGTGGCGCGGCGTATCGTAGATATGCCAGCCCCGTAGGGGCCGTTCGCGAAGGGCCCCTACAGACGCTGTTTCAGCAGACAGGGATGTTGGGCGGGATCCTGCTCGGTCACGCGCTGGAAGAACAGCTCGGCCTGCGCCCGCACCGCGACGGTGCGACGACGCTGACGGATTCCCTCGCGATGCTCTTGCAATTTAACGTCGCCGGTCGCCTGACCCGCCAAGCTTTTGGGACGCGCTTTGCCGCCTGGGAGCGCGGCCTCGACCTCCAAAGCGAGGCCCTGGCCCGTGCGCCGCGTCCCTCTTTTCCTCGGCCGGTCTGGGAGGCCCTCGAGCCTTCCCTTGTTCCGGCCGGAACCGGTCTTCCCCGGACCTCGGGTCGCCGTAGCCTCTGGGCGCCGCAGGTCCTGATGATGGCGGGCAACGCCGGCGAGGGCGGCAACGGTCGCCCCGGCTCCGATCGTCCCGGCCATGACGCCCCCGCGCCGGAACCCCGAAGGCGCGACGATCCGGATACCACGATGTCCTTCTCCACCGCCGCCAACCGGCCCAAGGCCATGACCGCCACCGAGGAGCTGGAGTTGCCGGGCCGCGATCCGCTCGAGGTCGAGTCCGCGGTGCAGCTGATCCGCCGCATCCAGGATCCCGAACTGAATTTCCGCGAGACCCTGCGCGAGCACGACATGGAGTTCCACCTGAAGGCCCCTGCAGGGACGGAGCTCCCAACGGCCCGCATCGAGCGGGTGATCCCGGGCCTGATCCAGTATCTCAACGCACTCGCCATCGGCCAGTCCATCCCCGCCGGGCGCAGGATCGTCATCGTCCAACAAGGCGAGGGGCTCGGTTGGCGGCGCTTCAGCCTGATCAAGGGGGCCGAGGGTTTCGAGTGCCACCCGCCCTTGCCTGCGAGCTCTGACACCGCCGATAACGCCCCCCGCGCCCCGACCGCGGAGGCCGCCGAGATCCGCCCCGAGGCCCCGGCCTCTGAGGCGAAACCGCCTTCCGATCCCCCGCAATCCGGAAGCCGTCCGGCGGAGCGGACCGCGGAGTCGGAACCCCTGAGATTCAACGCCGAGGAAGAGGAGGTGCGGGCCATCCCGCTGCGCGGGCAAAGCCCGGATTCCCTCCCGCGGCTCCTAGCCCTCGCGGCGCGCCAGGCCCAACGGCGCGGGATAACGGCTCAGGTACTCCTCGAAGGCGGCGAGCTGCGCCTGGAAGACTTGGCAAGTGTGGTCCCCGAAGGCCTCGCGGAGCTCCCGGAGGGCAGCGCCTTCCGGCTTTGGGTGACCGAATCCCGACGCAGCTTCCGCGCCAGGCTGGAAGAGGGGCGGCTGCGCTGGGAGGAGGCGGAGGACAAGGCCTGGGATCATTCGGCGATCTTCTCGACGGCGACGGTCCGTTCGGTGGCCGAGGCCTACCAGGTCCTGCTGGCCTATGCCCGGGCCGAGGGGGCCCCCACCGGCGGGGACCTGGTCTTGCGCTTCCGGGGCTCCGCCCCTTCCCCCGACGCCCTCGCGGAGTTTCTCGCCGGCACCCTCGACCGCTTTCCCCCGACGGGCCGCGAGCGCCTGCAGGTGGAATTCAGCGACGAAACACCCCCCTTGCTCTTCCGGCGTGGCGAAAAGGGCCGCTGGGAACGGGAATAATAAAAAATCCCGTGATTTAAGGTATCATATAAGCAACTTTCCCCCCTAACGCCCGAAAACCCCTCACTTCTATCTTTCTATATAAAAATCAATCACTTCCACCTGTTCCGGGAGGTAAGATGACTCGAGGCTTGGGGGGCCATGGCGGCTACCCGTCTTTTCTGTCCGCGCGCACAAATTCCTTTCGCTTCTCGACGAGGTCGGACAACGGGGATTCCCCCGGGGAAGGCCGCCCCTTTTCGGGGGCCTCGGTCGTGGCCCGCCTCCTGGAGGGCACCGAGCAGCCCGGGGCCTTGAGCCGCGCCCTCGAGTCCCACGCCGATCTGCGCGGGGCCCTCGCCACCCTGCCCGCGGCGGAGCGGCAGGCCCTCGAGCGCCGCTTCGGTCCCGCAGGCGTCTCCGAACTCCTGGCCCTGGCCGGCGAGTCCGACGCCCGCCTGTTTTTCGAATCCCTGCTCCAATTCGGCGCCCGGCAGGAGGCCGACAACCGCCTCGACCTCGCCACCGCCATTTACGGACTGGTCCAGGCCCAGGCGGAAGGGCCCCTCGGCCAACGCGCCGGGCAAAGGCTCGACGCGGTCCTGGGTCGCGGCGCCGGCGGCGCCCGGACCGAATTCTTGCTGCGGCGCCTGGCCCACGAGGCCAGCGAGCCGACCGCCCTCTTCGCGATGGGCATGGCCGGCACCGCCTTCCGTTTGACGCGCCTCGCGACGCTCTCGCGCCTGGCCGCCACCCCCGCCGGAAATTTTTTGACGCGCGGCTTCGGCGCCCGCGCCGTGGCCTCCCTCACCGGCTTCGCCGTCGAGGCCACGGTCTTCCCCCTGGCCGGCCGCGCGGCCAACGAGGCCTTGGGCCGTTCTCAGGACTGGAGCGCTCAGGCCCTGCGTCGCGACATCGCCTCCAGCTTTTTAGTCTTGGGCGGCCTGAAGTTGAGCGGCTGGGCGGCGGGCGCCGCCTTCAACCGGCTCCACGGCATCAACCCCTTGACGGGCCAGGCCCAGCGCCTGACCGGCTTCGCCGGCCTCAGCCAGCGCCTCATCCCCCAGGCGGGGATGCTGGGCGGGATCCTGCTCGGCCACGGCCTGGAAGAGCGCCTCGGCCTGCGCGAGCACGTCGACGGGGCGACGACGATGGTCGACTCGCTCGCCATGCTGCTGCAATTCAACGTCGCGGGACGGCTCACCCATCACGCCTTCGGCAGCCGCTTCCACGCCTGGGAGCAGGGTCTCGACCGTCAGACCGAGCTCTTGGCCCGGCAGAACGTCGGGACTACCTCCGGCCGCGGCTCGCGCCTGGCCGACCTGATCCGCCTGACGGGCCCGAGACCTGAACTGGTCACGCCCGAAGGGGTCCGGATGAGCGTCTTGGGAGAGGAGGGGCCTGGGCGACTCTTCGAGCCGCAGTCCCAGATGACGGCGACGGGCGAGGGCAACGGTGGTCGACGCCTTCCTCCCTCCGAACCCCCGCGGGGCAGTGGCCCGGGCGGCGGCGATGGCGGCGGACGCCGCGTGCCCCCGGATCGGCTCGCCGAGGCGCGGCGCCAGCTCGACATCTTCCGCGAACACCGCGACGTCGACGCGCCGGACTCGATCACCGCCTTCGCCGGCGCCCTGCGCTTCCTGCGGGAGAACCCCGAGGCGGGGCGCGAGGCCCTGATCGGCCGCAGCGATCTCTCCCCCGCGCACTTAGACGAGATCTTTCGGGCCGTCGCTCCGCGGGACCACCGCGTTCTAACCAACCCGAACCTCCGGCGCGTCCTGATCCCCAACCGCGGCGAGATCGCCCTGCGCCTGGCGCGCGGCCTGCGCGCGGAGGGCTTGACCCCCGTGGTCCTGGTCGCCCAAACTGAGGCCAACGCCGTCTGGGCGGCCGACATCGCCCGGATGGGCGGCGAGGTCCGCGTCATCGCCGGCGCCACGCCCGCCGAGGCCTACCAAAATGCCTATTTGAACATCCCCCGCATCCTGCGCGAGGCGCGGGAGGCCGGCGTCGAGGCGGTGCACCCCGGCTACGGCTACCGCTCGGAGAGCCCCGAGTTCGCCCGCGCCCTGGAAGAGGCGGGCATCGTCCTGATGGGGCCCTCCGTGCGCTCGATGGAACGGGCCGGCGACAAGGACATCGCCAAGCAGGCCTTTATCGAGGCGGGCGTCCCCGTGGTCCCCGGCACCCGCCGCGGCTACCTGGAGGTCGAGGGCCTGATCGCGGAGCTGCGCGAGCTCGGCATGATCCGCGGCGAGGAATTGGCCTTCCCGATCCGGCTGAAGGCGGTGGCGGGCGGCGGCGGGCGGGGCCAGCGCACGGTACGCGGCCTGCAGGAGCTGCGCGACATCTTCCCGCGCCTCTCGGCCGAGGCCCTGGCCGGCTTCGGCAACGGCTCGATCATGGCCGAGCGCTTCATCGAGCGCTTCCACCACGTCGAGTTCCAGGTCATGGCCGACCGTTTCGGCAACGTCATCCACCTGGGCGAGCGCGAGTGCACCCTCCAGGAGCGCAACCAGAAATTGATCGAGATCCACCCGGCGGCGATCTTCGAGCGCTTCCCCGGCCTGCGCGAGCGCATGGCCGAGGCTTCGCTCAACGCGGCCCGGGCGATGAACTACACCGGGCACGGGACGGTCGAGTTCATGGTCGACCCCGTGACCGGCGACTTCTTCGCGATGGAGGTCAACGCCCGCATCCAGGTTGAGCACCGGGTCAGCGAGGCGGTCACCGGCTTCGACCTGATCCGCGAGGCGGTGCGCGTGGCGCGCGGCCTCCCGCTCTCGGTGGGCCAGGAGCAAGTCCAGACCCGCGGCGCCGCGGTCGAGGTCCGCATCAAGGCGGTGGATCCGAGCCGCCGCGACCGCGACGGCAACGCCTCCCCGGCCCCGGGCCTGGTCGAGGAGTTCACCGTCATGGGCAGCTCGGACTTCGAGGCCCTGGCCCGCGAGGGCATCTTCGTCGAGACCAGCGTGCGCGCCGGCGACCGAGTCTCGCCCAACGCCGACCCGATGATCGCCAAGATCATCGTGACCGCCGAAAGCCGCCGGGCGGCGATCGAGCGTGCGGCCGAGGTCCTCGCCCGCACCAACCTGCGCGGCAGCCAGGGCTTCGCCAGTGACTTAAGCCGCCAGCTCAGCCTGCTGCGTACCCGCGCCGCGCAGGAGGCCACCTACGACAACCGCTTCGTCGACGAGTGGACCCGGCTGGGCGGCGAGAATTTTTCCGTCCTACCGAACCGCGAGTCCGTTCTTTCGACCGGCAGCGGTCCCGCGACGCACTTCGAGGTCGGCGGGAATGAGCCCGTTTCGCGGGAGCTCGCCGACCGGCAGTCCGCGGCCTTTCAGCGCTTGTTGAACGCCGGGGAATCCCCCGCGGAATCTCCCTTAAACGGGCCGGTGGCGGAGCTGCTGCGGCAAGACCCCGCCCTGCGCGCCGAGTTGACTTCGGAAGGCGGCCGCCGCGGCCTCTGGGCCCAGAGTGAGGCCTCGGGCGAGCTGCGCCAGGTGGCGCTCTTCGACAATCACCGGCCGCGCCGCATCCTGTTCGGCCGCCGGGCACTGATGCCCACCGGTAACGGGTCGCAGGGCTACGGCGAGCAGCCGATCGTCTACGACATCCGCTTCAACGCGGAAGGGAGCGGCGTGGAGCGCGTCGATCTCTACCATCGCCGCGAATCTGGCTTGGGCCTGCTGCTCAGCGTGAGGCCGGGAGATCCCTATTACCGGGCCGTGACCGAGGGGAACCACTACCGCCTCTTCGCCCAGGAGCGGGCCACCACACCGGCCACGGTCGACCTGCGCCTGATCCCCGCGGGCGCGCACCGCGGGGTCGAGATCCGCGACCGGGCGGGCAACATCCTGGTCTCGCTCGCCCCCGAACGGGTCATGGAGTCCCCGGCCCAGCGGCTCTTGAGCCTCTTCGAGTTCACCGGCGACTCCGTGCCGGCCCATATCCGCCAGCGCTCCGAGGCGCAGATCCGCGAGCTGATGGCCGGCATGGCGCGGACGGCGCCGGGCAGCCGGGGCCGCGAGGAGTTTTTGGAGGCCTTGGGCAGCACGCCGGTCTCGCTGGTCCGCCGCCTGCTCGCGCTGGCCGGGGAGAACCGCAGCCCCGAGGAGCGGCAGCTGATCGACGAGGCCATCGCCCGTCGCGAGATCTCGGGCTTCTGGCAGCGTCACCGCTTCGAGTCCTACCGCCCCTTGGACGAGTACACCTCGCTGGTCCGCTTCACCGAGACCGCGGCGGACGGGACGAGCTTCCCCCGCCTGATGATCCGCGTGCACGGCGAGACCGGATTGCCGATGGAGGCCCTGGTCCCGAGGGTCCTGGAGCAGCTCGACCAGGCCCGTCGCGAGCACCCCGAGGCCCGCGATCACGTGATCCAGATCGTCGACCGGAATTTCAACCCGTCGCGCCTGCCGGAGATCCAGGAGGCCTTGAACTTGGCCGCCGGCGTGCGGACGATGCTGCGCGGCGCCTCGGGCGAGGGCGACATCGGCCTGAAGCGCCTGACCCTCGTTGTCGACCGTCCCGGCGAGTACCCGGATTACTTCACCTTCCGCCGCGCCGAGAACGGCGAGGGGCGGCGCACCGGTCGCTGGGAAGAGGACACGCGCTACCGCAACTTGCATCCGATGCTGGCGCATTTCCTCGAACTTCGCCGCTTGGACAACTTCGACCTCGAGCGCGACCTGGCCCACTCCGACCGCTTCACCCACGTCTACTTCGGTCGCAACCGCGCCACCGAGACCCTCGAGGCGGGCGCAGACCAGCGCCTCTTCGGCCTGGGCATCGTGCCGGAGGCCGAGGTGCAGCGGAACTACGCCGGGGAGCTGACCGAGATCCCGCGCGTCGAGCAGGAATTTTTAGCCGTGGTTCGCGCCATGCACCAGTCCCTGGAGGCCCGCAGCGGCCGCCGGCCGAACTGGAACCGCATGTTCCTCAACGTGCAGCCCATCCTGGCCGTCAGCGACGCCGAGGTCGCGGCCTACGCCGAGCGTCTCGCCGTCCGCCACCAAGACCAGCTGCGGGGCCTCGGCCTCGAGAAGGTCGTGGTCAAGGCGCGGCTGCGCGACCCCAACGCCCCGGAGGGCCTGCGCACCATCCTGGTTCGCATCACCAACCCGACCGGCTTCCGCTTCGAGCCGATGATCCACAACGTGGTCCGCGCCCGGGTGGCGGAGACCGACGGCTCCGTGGCCCTGCGCGAGGTCCTGGTCCGCAACGGCACTTATGAGAATTGGCGCCGGGCCGTCACCGCCGGCGACGCGGGCTACGTGATCCCCGCCGGCGAGTGGGCCCCCGCCGACATCCCGATCCGCGCGGCCACTCCCGCGGAGATCCGCGAGCAGCAGGCCCGTTCCCGCGGCGCGGTCTGGGCCTACCGCATCCCCGAATTGATGACCGAGATCGCCGAGCGCTTCCGCGTGCGGAACGGCCTGGGCCAGCCGCGCCTCCCCGGCAGCGAGCGCCCGGAGGCGCCCTACGCCTCGAACTTCGTCGAGCTGGACCTCGACCCGGCCAGCGTCCGCACCGACCCGCGCACCGGCATGATCGACTACAACCAAGGGCGGCTGACTCCGGCGGTGGATGCCGAAGGACTCCCGCGCCCCGCGGGGCAAAACCAGGCCGGGGTGGTGATCGGTCTCCAGACCGACCACCTGGGCATCGGTATGCCGGCGACCCGGGTGGTCATCCTGGGCGATTTGACGCATGCCAGCCGCGGCTCGCTCTCGGCGAACGAATGCGCGCGGATCAACGCGGCGATCCGCTACGCCGCCGAGCGCGGCATCCCGGTGGACTGGTTCACCGCCAGCTCCGGCGCCGAGATCCACGAGCGGCGCGGCGTCGAGGGCCTCGACGCCACGGCCTCCACCGTCCGCGAAATCGTGCAGAACGCCCACAGCCTGGGCGTGCCGATCAACATCGTGGTCGACGACGTCAACATCGGGGCCCAGTCCTACTGGAACTCCCTGGCCGCCATCATCCACGACACCGGCGGTGTCCTGATCATGACGCCGCGGGGCAGCATGGCCCTGACCGGGCCGGACGCCTGGACCGCGGCGATGCGACGCGAGACCCACAGCGAGGACCTGCCCGGCGAGGCGAGGCGCTATTACCCGCAGGGCCTGCAAAGCCTGGCGGGCTACGAGCAGATCCACGGCCCGAACGGCGAGGCCATGGCCTTCGCGCCCAACCTGGCCGCCGCGACCGAGATGTTGCTGCGGCATCACTACTATTCTTACGCCCGGCGCGGCGATATCGTCTCGCACCGCATCTTCGGGCATGAGGATCTCTTCGAGCGCGACATCACGGTCGAGCCCGCGGCCAACGGCCGCAGCGTCGGCGACGAGATCGGACGCATCCTCACCGGCCAACTGGGAAACCGCGAGGCCATCCTCGAGGCCCTGCGCGACCGCGGTTCCCCCGAGTCCCTGCGCTGGTGGACCGACGCCCAGGGCATCCGCCACCAGCCCGGCGGCGGCGGCTTGATGCCGCAGCGCTTCGGCAGCCTGATCCAGGAGATGCAGATCGGGGGCCGGCCCACGATGGTGATCTTTCCGCCGGTGGGTCCGCTCACCCCCGCGGATTCCGAGATCATCGGCCGGGCCCTGTTCAAGGCCAACGGCCGGATGCCCGTCCTGATCATCGGCAGCCTGACGGGCTTCAACGGCGACCCGCGCTCCATGGAAAACCGCCAGCTCTTCGGCGGCGCCACCATCGCCGAGGCCATCGTCCGCCACCGCGGCCCGATCACGGTGGTCGACATGGGCTACATCGTCGGCGGGACCTTCGTGGTGGTCAGCAAACAGCTCAACCCTCACCTGCGCCTACTTGCCTTGGAGGGCTCGCACGCCCAGGTGATCGGCGGGACCTCGGCCGCCAAGGTCGTGTTCCGTTCGCGGATCCGCCGCAACGCCGACCGCGACCCCCGCGTGGTCGCCGCCCGCGAGGCCGTGGAGCGCGCCTCCGCGGCCGATCGGCCCGCCCGCGAGGCCGACCTCCTTCGCGTCCGCCGCGCGGTGATCTCGGAACTGGAGCAGCGGGAAGGGGCCGCCTTCGACCAAGTGCACAGCGTCCAGCGCGCCCAATCCGTCGGCGCGGTCGACGAGGTCGTCGCCCCGGCCCAACTGCGCGAGGCGATCATCCGCCACCAGCGCGAGGCCTTGGATCAATACCGCCGCGACGCCGAGCGGGAAGCATTGGCGGAGCGGGAGGCCGGAGGCCGCCAACTGGTCCAGCTCCCCGAAGGCCAGGCGGTGGAGGCCTTGGTCCGCAGCTTGACCCAGGTCTACGGCGAGACCGCGGCCCGCGAGATGGCCCTGAGTTGGAGCGAGGGCTTGAGGCTCTTCGCCGAGGGACGTTCCGGACCCGAAGGCGGCGGTTCGCCGGGGGGCGGGGAGGGGAGCGGCGGCGCCGCGCCCCCCTGAAGGGCCGCCGGGTCCCGCGCCGCGGAAGCGGGCGCCGGGATTGACGCGCCGATCGGGCGATCCAGCGGGGGCTTGGCGGAGGGCACGTCCAGCGGATACATCGCCGCACAGGAGTTTTTTTTAAGGATGCCGCGCGAGGTCCGCACCCTGGTGATCGGCAACATGGTCCTGGGCGGCCTCCAGACGGGAAAGGTGCAAGAGGCCTTGCTCGGCGAAGGACTGGCGCGGGCGCTGCGGGCCTCCAACGAGATCGCCGAGGATTCGGCCCTCAGCGGCCAGTGGGACGCCTTCCGGCGCTACCACCGGATCGGCGATTGGATCCGGCGCAGCATGGACGAGGCCCTCGAGGAGCGGGTCTTTCGGCAGGTTTTGAAAAATTACGAAGATCCCCTGGCGGAGCAGTCCTTCGAAGCGGTCTCAGAAGCCCTGGAGGAATTGCCCGCCTCCATCGTCCTGGGATTCAACGACCGCCTCCCGGAGATCCTGGAGGCCCAGCCTCGGATGCCCAGCCCGCGGGGCGAGCTCTTCGCGGCCGGACAATTCCTGGCCGCCGGCATCCGGCAGCTTTATCTGCCGACGGTCGCCTTCGGCACCGAGCGAGGCCTGTTTCGACCCGAGGACTTCGGCCTGGAGGCCACGGAACTGCGCGGTTTTCAAACCAGCGCGATCGACCCGGGCAAGGATTTGATTTTAGTCGACGCCGAGCATCTGGCAACCCTGCGGCTCTTCGAGGGCGTGGTCGACCACGTCCGAAGCGATTGGGGCCGCGCGCACCCCTTGGTGCGGGGTTATGCCCAGGCGCTCGGGCGTTGGGCATGGTTGGATGAGACGGGGGCAAATCGTCTGCGACCGGCGGCGGAGGAAGTCGAGCAATACCTCCGCGAGCCGCGTCATTGATTCAGGAGGAAAGAGACATGACGATCCTTGATTTGCACCTGGGTAGCGAGGGACGCGGGCTTGGCCTGGGCCGGCCGACGCGCGGGGCGGCGGTCTTCGAGGGCGAGGCGACCTTAAACGAGATCTTCGGCGGCGATCTGGGGCGCGCCTCGCGGGAGCTGCGCCTAAGCGCCGCGCAGCGCGACGAGCTTGCGGCCTTGGGGCGGGAGCGGGACTCCGCATTGTTTTGGGAAGGGCTGCTGGGCTTCGCCCAAAGGCAGGAAGCGGCGGGGCATTTGGAGCTGGCCGTGCATGTTTATACGGCGCTCGTAGGGGCCGTTCGCGAACGGCCCCTACAGGCGCGCGCCCAAGCCAGACTCGACGCCGTCACCGGCCGCGGCGCCGGCGGTGCCCGCGCCGAATTCCTGCTGCGGCGCCTGGCCCACGAGGCCAGCGAGCCGACCGCCCTCTTTGCCATGGGCGCGGCCGGCGCCGCCTTCCGTTTGACGCGCCTCGCGACGCTCTCGCGCCTGGCCGCCACCCCCGCCGGAAATTTTTTGACGCGCGGCTTCGGCGCCCGCGCCGCGGCTTCCTTGACGGGATTCGCCGTCGAAGCCACGGTGTTTCCCTTCGCGGGTCGCCTCGCCAACGAAGCCCTCGGCCGTTCGCAGGACTGGAGCGCCCAGGCCCTACGCCGCGACATCGCCTCGAGCTTCATCGTCTTGGGCGGGCTCAAGCTGAGCGGTTGGGCGGCGGGCGCCGCCTTCCAACGCGTCCACGGCATCAACCCCTTGACCGGCCAGGCCCAAAGGCTGACCGGCTTAACCGGCCTCAGCCAGCGCCTCGTCCCGCAGGCCGGCATGTTGGGCGGCATCGTGCTCGGCCATCACGTCGAGGAGCGCCTGGGCCTGCGCGAGCACGTCGACGGGGCGACGACGATGGTCGATTCGCTGGCCATGCTGTTGCAGTTCAACGTCGCCGGTCGCCTGACCCAGCACGCCTTCGGCGAGCGCTTCCACGCCTGGGAACGCCGCCTGGACCAGCAGACCGAGATCCTCGCCCGCGGCAATCACGGGACCCGCCCGCTGGGCGGCGAGCGCCTCGGCGCCTTGAGAAATTTTTTGACCACCTTCGGCCCTAGGCCGGCCTTGGCCGCCGTGGGCGGCCCGCGGGCCCCCGAAGGCCCCGCCGGCACCCGTGCCTCCGACGTCTTGTCGCGGCCGCAGATCCTGATGATGGAGGCCCGGGAGGGCGAGGGTGGCGGTGCCGTCGCGGCTCCGCGCCGCGTCGACCCCAAAGAATCCCTCGCGGTCCTGCCGATGGGGGCCCTGACCCCGCACGGCAACGAGCGCACCACCCATCAACGCGCGGTGGGCGAGGCCGAATGGCTGGCCGAGGTTGGCGTGATGAACGGCCACCTCGAGTACCGCGGCGACGGCGTCTTCGCGGACAAGCAGACGGGCGAGGTCTTGAATTTGACGCAGATCGAGGCGCGTTACGGCGAGACGATCCGCCGCGGCAGCGGCTTCCGCGAGCTGCACAGCACCCTGCCGGTCGAGACCCCCTGGGGCGGCCAGATCCCGTCGGGCCTGCGCGGCGAGGACGGCAAGGTCGAGGCCCGGCTCCTCGAGGTCATGGGACTCACCCCCAGCCGCATCAAGCAATTGAGCTTCAACCTGAGCACGACGCTGATCACCAAGGCGGACCAGTTCGCCCTACAGGGGCTCTACGCGACCTTCCGCTCGGCGGTGCGCTGGGGCGCGCGCTTAGACGAGATCGTTGGCCGCAACCCCGAGGCCTTAGGGATCAGCACCGCGCCGGGCTTGGGGGGTATGAACCACCTCGTGCACCTCTTCCTCGCCGCAGCCAGCCGCAAGTCGCCGGATTCGACCCGGACCAACCCGGTCACCATGCCTATGTGGCTGCCCAGCACCTTGGCGGACTCGATGCAGGGCGTCCTGGTCGCGGTCTTGGGTCCCAAGTACGAGAACACCAGCATCGGTCCCAATCCCGTCGACGTTGGGGCCTGTGCGACCGGCTACAAGGCCTTCGCCCAGGCGGCGGACATGTTCCGCCCGCAATGGCCGGGGGCAGGCGCGGTGGAGCTGGCCCTGTTCGGCTCCTCCGAGGCCCCGCACGGGCACCCGCACGCCCGGCCCTCGGCGACCGGTTTCAACGCGATGGGCGCGATGGAGACGCTGGAGCGCTTGGGCAAGCGTCTCGGCCTCACGCCCGCGGAATTCAACCGGGCCCTGGAGCACCTCGAGCGCCACTACGCTCCGATGACCGAGGACGTCGTCGGATTCTGGCCCTCCGAGGGCGCCGGCGCGGGCGGTCTGATCCGGGTCCACCGCGGCTTCGAGCTGGGCCTGCCGCTCTCCTCCGGGGTCGCGGGCTACGCGGTGCGCGGCGACCAGGGCGGCAAGAAGAACCCCGCCGACATCGGCTACGGCGGCCGCAGCGCCCTGCGCACGGCCCTGCGCATGGCCGAACAATGGCAAGGAATGGATCCGGCCCACCTGGATTATTTCAGCGGCCACCTGACCGGCACGCCGACCAACAACGCGGCCGAGGCGGCCCTCTTCGCCGAGGTCCTGCCCGCCGAGGCGCGGATGCGGCTGACCGCCTACAAGGCCTTCCTGGGCCACGGCCTCGGCGCCGCCGGCACGATGGAGATGGCGCTGCTGCATGCCTCGATCGAGCGGCAGCTCGGCCCCGGCGCCTTCAACGTCGAAGGCCGGACCTTGGCGCAGGCCTTCCAAGACCTGCACCCCCGCGTCCAGGTCAGCCCCGACCTGGTGCGCGAGATCCGGATGGCGGGCGGCCAGTCCCAGGGCTTTGCCGGCAACAACGCCGCGGCCCTGTTCCGCCGCATCGACGATCAGGTCCTGCACGAGACCTACGGCTACTCGATGCCCGAGATCACGGCCTACCGCAGCCGGCTCTCCGAGCGCGAGGCGGTGGCGCGGGCTTGGGAAGAGGACATCCTGACCGGGCGCAAGACGATCGGCGAGTTTCTCTCCTGGTTCGGCCTGGGCGAGCGTCCGGCGGAGCCGCCGACCACGGTGGTGCT
>SZOV01000061.1 GCA_030263375.1 Deltaproteobacteria bacterium PRO3 | reverse complement strand
GATTCCCTTGTTTGTGACTTAATTTAGGCTCTTTTCAAGATACAAGGGGGACAGGCCGTGTCTCCGCTGGGACATATCGCCCCCGGCTAGGGGCGGACGCGGCAAATCTCCCCCGTCACGGTCGGAGTGAAAAATTCTCTGCTAAAGGCGGAAGACATCGCGACGTAGCGAAGAAAGCACAGCCAGTCCCACGGCGGTGTAGAGAGAGCCAAGAACGACGTCGCTGGGATAATGAACCCCTAAGTAAACGCGCGAAAAGCAGATCAACAATATCGCCGCCAGGCAAAAAATCGAAACAATGGAACGTGAGAAAACTCCGGGAAGAAGGCGCCAAAGAAAGATCCAAAGAACGCCGAACATGAAGACCGCATTGGAGGCGTGTCCGCTGGGCATACTGAAGGTCGTCAGCGCCTCGATCCCGTCGGGAGGTCGCGGCCGCGCGATGGCGATCTTAAGAAAGGGTCCGGAGAGCTTGAGCAGCCCGACGCCCACCAGATACCAAGCGGCCGTGGCGAAACGCCGGCGCAGCAGAAAGTAAAGGGTCGGCAGAATTAGAGCGACCAAAAATCCGTAGGTGCTGCCGATATCGGTCACGACCCGGAAGAAGTCATTCAAAGCCGGAGTGCGCAGGGAGGCGACCGCTAGGATCGCGCCTTGGTCCCAGGCCACGATCCAAGGCACCCGCGGCACCGCGAAACAGGCCGCGATCAACAGCAAAAACAGGATGAGACGTCGCGCCATCTAAAATTTGGAGAAGAGGCGCAGAAAGGTTCGCACCATGATCCCGGTGCCTCCCTTCGGCGCATAGGCCCAGGGCTTGTTGGCCCAGGAAGGCCCGGCGATGTCGAGATGCACCCACTTGGCCTTTTCGGCGACGAAGTTCTTCAAGAAGAGCGCTCCGTTGATGGTGCCGCCGTAGGGGCCGCCGATGTTTTGGATGTCGGCCACCTGGCTCTTCATCTCCTCGGCGTATTCCTCGGCGAGCGGCAGCTCCCAGATCTTCTCGCCGCACTCCTCGCCGCAGTCCTTCAACTTCTTCACGAGCTCCGGATCGGTACCCAAGGCCGCCGAGTAAAGGTCGCCCAAGGCCACCAAGGCCGCGCCCGTCAGCGTCGCCACGTCGATGATGTAGTCGACCTTGCGGTGTTTGGTCAGGTAGCTCAGGGCGTCGGCCAGCGCCAGGCGGCCCTCCGCGTCGGTGTTGAGGACCTCTATAGTCTTGCCATTGTACGCCTTCACCACGTCGCCCGGCCGCTGCGCGCCGCCGTCGGGCATGTTTTCGGCGGAGGCCACGTAGCCGTAGACCTCGACCGGGAGCTTCAGCGCCGGCAGCAACTTCATCACCGCCAGGATCGTCGCCGCCCCGGACATATCGTCCTTCATCGTCTCCATGCTCTTGGCCGGCTTGAGCGAGAGCCCGCCGCTGTCGAAGGTGATGCCCTTACCGACGATCGCGACGCGCTTTTTGACGCGGCCCCGCGGGCGGTAATGCATCTCGACAAAGACTGGGGGATTGGGAGAACCCATGCCGACGCCGTAGAGCGCCCCCATGCCGAGACGTTGCAGCTGGCGGTGGTTAAATACTTTGGTGCGAACGCCGCGGATCCTCTTCGCCTCGCGGCCCAGAAATTCGGGCGGCTTGTCGCGGGCCGGCGTGTTGACCAGGTCGCGGGCGTAATTTACGCCTTGGGCGATGTGCTCGCCGACCTTGTGCCCGGCCAGGAAGGCCTTCGCCGCCTTGGCGTCTCCTAGAACGTAGCGCAGCTCGCGGAGTTTCCCGTCCTTCTCCTTCTTGCTTTTGTATTTCTCGAAGCGATACAGCCCGAGCACGACGCCCTCGGCATAGGCTTGCCCGGCCTCCTGCGCGGAGGTCTTCTTGTCGAGCGCCAGCGGCAGCAGCGAGACCATTTTTTGGACCTTCATGCGGTCGGCGGTCTGGGCCGACTTGGCCGCGGCTTTGCGCAGGGTCTCGAGATTCAATTTTTTCGCGGCACCCAACCCCATGAACAGGACGTAATCGAAGGGCAACTTGCCCTGCGCGGCGAAGGCGCGCGAGTCGCCGACCTCTCCCTTGAACTCTTCTTTTTTGAGCAGCTTCAGCGGCGTCGGCCCCAACTTTTTCAGCAGGGCCTGGATCGCGGGATGGGCAAGCGGTTTTTCATCGAGATAAGGCAGGACCAACAGGTCGCCGGAGCCCGTGGAAGAAGGTCGACTTTCGACGGAAAATTTCATAGCAAGACACACTCCTATGGAAAAACGACGGTTTAATTCCAAGACTATAGCAGAGGCCCCGATGAAGGACCAAATGATTCTCGAAGAAACTCAAGGGCATTGCCGCACGCTCACCCTCAACCGCCCCGAGGCGAAGAACGCCTTTAATTTCGAGTTGGCCGCCGCGATCCCGGCGGCCCTGACGCGGGCGGCCAAAGATCGAAAATTGCGCGTCATTATTTTGCGCGGGGCCGGCGGCGCCTTCTCCGCGGGCGGGGACATCAAGCTCTTCCAAAAAAACCTCAAGACCAGCGCCCAGGCCTTCCGCAAGATCAGCGGGCATCTCAACCGCGCAATCCGCACCATCGCCGCAATGCCGCAGCTGGTGATCGCCGCCGTCCAAGGCCCGGCCTATGCGGCGGGCTTCGGGCTCGCCCTCTCCTGCGACCTGACCGTCGCCTCGCACCTGGCGAGGCTCTCGCCCTCTTTCGTCAACATCGCCTTGGCCCCCAACGCGGGCTCCACTTATTTTTTGCCGCGCATCATCGGCCCCAAACGGGCCCTCGAGGCCTTTCTGACCGGCCGGGTCTGGGCGGCACCCGAGGCCCATGCCCTGGGCCTCCTCAACCATGTTTGGCCCGAGGAGAGCTTCGAGTCCGAGCTCGCCGCCTACGTCGCCGACCTGACCTCCCGGCCCACCCGGACACTGACGCGGATCAAGCGCGTCGTCGCCGCCTCGCTAAAAAATCCCCTGGCAAGGCAGCTGGAATTGGAAAAGCGCGAGATCGCGGCCTCGTCGCTCAGCCGGGATTTCGCGGAGGGCGTGAACTCCTTCGTCGACAAGCGAAAGCCCGTGTTTAGGGGGCTGTAGGGACGAACCTCGCGTTCGTGCCGCGGCCGTTGATTGCGATGTCTTGGGGTTTTTGCCGCCTCCGTAGGGACCGCAGAAATGCTATATTCTCCGACACCGCTCAAATCTCATAATCCGCAAACACCAACTTCTTCATCCCCTTCCCCGCGCGCAGGTTCACGTAGTGAAACTCCTCGATCTGGTAGGAGATGGCCGCGCCTTCCGCCAGCTTCTCGTTGTAGAAGACGTGCTCGGGGATGATCGCGATGAAGCGGAAGCCGTGCTCCGCCTCGATCTCCAGCTTGATGCTGACGCCCAAGAAGGACCGGCGCACGATGCGGGCGTGCATCGCGTAGGCGTTGCTCGCGCCGGAGATGTAGATGTCCTGGGGGCGGAAGAAGACGCGGATGCGGTCGCCCTCCGCCAAGCCGTTCCCGCCGTTGCCGGGGAAGCTGTAGGGGCCGATGGAGAGCTTGCCGTCCTTGACCACCGCGTCGTGGATGTTCATCAATCCGACGAAGTTGGCGACGAACTCGGTGGCCGGGCGCTTGTAGATCTCCTCGGGCGTCCCGCCCTGCTCGATGACGCCCTGGTTCATGACGTAGATGTGGTCGCAGATCTCCAAGGCCTCTTCCTGGTCGTGGGTGACGAAGAGGCTGGTGACGTGCATCTCGTCGTGCAGGGTGCGCAGCCACTCGCGCAGTTCCTTGCGGATCTTGGCGTCGATGGCGCCGAAGGGCTCGTCGAGCAGCAGGACCTTCGGCCTCGGGGCGAGGGCCCGGGCCAGGGCCACGCGCTGGCGCTGCCCGCCGGAAAGCTGGTGCGGATAGCGGCGTCCCAGGTCCTTCAAGCCCAGCAATTCCAGCAGCTCCGACACCCGCCCTTTGATCTCCGCCCGCGGCGCGCCCTGAACCTGAAGGCCGAAGGCGATGTTCTGGAAGACCGTCAACTGCTTGAACAAGGCGTAGTTCTGGAAGACGAAGCCCACGCCTCGCTTCTGCGTCGCAAGCCGCGTCACGTTCTCGCCGCCGAGGAAGATCTCTCCCGAATCCGGCTGCTCGAGGCCCGCGATCATGCGCAGGATGGTGCTCTTCCCCGAGCCGCTGGGGCCCAGCAGGGCGACCAGCGCCCCCTCTTCCACCTTGAAGCTGACGTCGCGCACCGCCGCAAAGTCGGTCTTCTGGCTTTGAAAGGTCTTGGTGAGATTTTTGACGACGACGCCCATGACTGTTTCCTCAAACGTTGCTTCGCTTCTTGAACCATTCCATGCCGAGCAGCAGCAGGAAGGAAAATCCGATCAGGATCAACGAGGCCGCATAGGCCCCGCCGAACATCCGCTCCTCCATCGCCCGGTACACGTAGATCGTCGCGGTCTCGGTCGAGCCGCTGACGCCGGCGCCGACCACCAGCACCGCCCCGAATTCTCCCAAGGCCCGGGCCAGCGTCAGCGAGACGCCGTAGAGCAGCCCCCACCGGATCCCGGGCAGGGTGATCCTCCAAAAGATCTTCCAGCCGCCGGCGCCCAGGGTGCGCGCGGCCTCCTCCTGCTCGGTCCCGATCTCCTCGAGGACGGGCATCACTTCGCGCACCACGAAGGGAAAGGTCACGAACAGCGTCGCGACCAGCATCCCCGGCCAGGCGAAGACCCACGAAATGCCGGTCCACTCGGCCAGGCCCTGCAGCCAGCCGGATTTTCCGAAGAGCAGGATGAGCATGTAGCCCACCACCACCGGCGAGACCGCGAAGGGCAGGTCGAGGATCGCGTTGATCAGGGCCCGGCCGCGGAAGCGCTGCCGGACCATCACGTAGGCCACCAGGGTGCCGAAGACGCCGTTGAACAGGACCGCGCCGAGGCTGAGCAGCACGGTGAGTGCGAAGGCGTGGGCCACCTCGGACTGCCACAGCTCCTCGGCGATGCGGCTCGCGCCGATCTCGACCGTGTGGCGGATCAGCGTGAAGATCGGCAGGCCCAGCAGCCAAAGCAGGTAGGCCGCGACGGCGGTGATCAGGCCGTACTTCACCCAGGGATTCTGGCGATGCTCTGGATGGGACTTAGCCACGGCCCCTCCCCTTCCGGCGTTGCAGCCAATCGACGACGAGGACCAGGGTGAAGGAGCAGGCGAGCAGGACGATGGACATCGCGCTGGCGCCCAGCCGGTTCTCGGACTCGATCTCGCCCCAGACATAGACGGCGGCGGTCTGGCTGCGCAGCGGCAGGTTGCCGGCCACCACGACGATCGAGCCGAACTCGCCCAAGGCCCGGGCGAAGCTGAGCAGGACGCCGCTTAAGAGCGCCGGGCGGATCGCGGGAAAGACCACGCGCCAGAAGGTACGCCAAGACGAGGCGCCCAGGGTCGCGGCGGCCTCTTCCTCGGCGAAGTCCAGCTCCTCCAAGACCGGCTGCACGCTGCGCACCACGATGGGGTAGTTGACGAAGAGCAGCGCGAGGACGATGGCGGGCGGCGCGAAGAGGATCTTCCAGTCAAAGTGTTGGTAGAAAAAACCTCCCAACAGGTCGCGCGGCCCGTAGAGGATGACCAGCATGACGCCCGTCACCAGGGTCGGGATGGCGAAGGGCAGGTCCACGACGGCGTTGAGCAGGGATTTTCCGAAGAAGCGGTAGCGCACCAGGACATAGGCGGTGAGCGTGCCGATCACGCCGTTGACCGCCGCCATCAGGGCCGAGGTCCAGAGCGTCAGCTTCAAGGCCGCCCAGGCGGTGGGGCGGAAGATGTTGGAGAAGAAAACCCCCGGCCCCTCGCGAAAGCCGTCCTGGACGAGGGCCGCCAAGGGCAGGAGCAACAGGAAGGCCAAGTAGCTCAGCGCGACGGCGCGCAGGCCCCAGCCCTTCACGTCCCAGCTGCGCAAGGTCGGCATGGAAGCGGTCGCGCTCATTTTTGCACCGTCCTCTCTCGCTCCGAAAGCCGCACGAAGAGCCCTTCCTTGCCGAAAAACTCCGGCACCGCCTTCGCCCAGCCGCCGAAGGCCGCGATGGTGAAGAGGTCCGAGGGATCGCGGAACTCCTTCGCCGTCTCCCGCTGCGCCTCCGGATTCACGGGGCGGAAACCCCACTTCGCAAAGACCCGCTGGGCCGCGGGCGAGAAGAGGTAGTCGCGATAGGCCTCGGCCAGGGCGCGGTTGCCGTGGCGCTCGATGTTCTTGTCGACCAAGGCGACGGGATTCTCGATCAGGATCGTCGAGGCGGGCAGGACCATCTCATAGGGGTAGCCCAGGCTCTGCGCCACGCCGACCTTGATCTCGTTCTCGTAGCTCAAGGCCACGTCGCCCAGCCCCTTTTCGAAGGTCAGGATGGACTCGCGCGCCCCCTTGTCCATGGCGATGACGCGCTTGAGCAGGGCCGCCAGGTAGGCCGCCCCGCCCTCGCTTCCCGCCGGAAAGCCCGCAACATGGCCGCGCTCGGCGGCGCCGTAGGCCGCGAGGATGTTCCACATCGCGCCGCCGCTGGTGCGGGGGTTGGGAGAGAGGACCTCGACGTCGGGACGCGCCAAGTCGGCCCAGTCCCGGATGCCCTTGGGATTGCCGGCGCGCACCGCGAAGGCGACCAGCGAGCGCGTCAGGATGCCGGCGTTCGGCGCCTCCCGCCAGGGATGGGTGATCAGGCCGGCCTTGACGATGCGCTCGACGTCCGGCTCGAGCGAGAGGACGACGACGTCCGCCGGAAAGCCGTCGACCACCGCGCGCGACTGGGCGCCCGAGCCCAGGTAGGACTCGCGGATCTCGATCGCCTCGCCGTGGCGCTCGCGCCACAGCTTCTTGAAGTCCCGGTGGATCTCGCGGAAGGCCTCGCGCGGCGTCGTGTAGGCGCCGAGCGTCAAGGTTCGGCTCTCGGGAACCCCTTGCGAGGCGCAGGCGCTCGCCGCCACCGCCGCACAGGCGGCCGTCAGGATGTGTCGCAGCTTAAATTTCATAGTAGAGGGGCGGCTCGGGGCTGGCTTGGATCAATCCCAGGGTTTTTACTTTGATGTCCTCGAAGCTGGTGCGGTCGACGATCCTCGAGACGGCGTCGCGGACCTCGCGAAACACGGAATTCAGGCCGCAGCGGCCCTCGAAGTCGCAGTAGGTCTTGGCGGTCTCGCTCACGCAGCCGATGGGGGCGATGGGGCCCTCGATGAAGCGGATCACCTCCCCCATCGAGATCTTGGCCGGAGGACGGGCCAGGGCGTAGCCGCCGCCGGGTCCCTTCTTGCTGCGGACGAAGCCGCCCCGCTTGAGCTGCAAAAGGATGCGCTCGAGGAATTTTTTCGGGATGTCCTGGCGGCGGCTGATGTCCTCGATCTTCACGGCCTGGCGGCCGTAAAAAAAAGAGAGGTCCAGGATGGTCTTCAGGGCATAGTCGCCTTTATAAGTGATCTTCATGGGCGGCTCCAAAAGTCGACCGATGCAGTAGACTATTTGGAAATCAGGGTCAATCCGAAATCGCAGCCCCTCAGATAAGCTGAAAAGTAAGGCAATGCCTAAATTTATAGCAAAACAGGCACGCGATCATTCGACGATATTTTAATAAAATTAAATAATTTCAATTAGTTATATTTAAGAAGGCTTGGAATCCGGATTGCATTCCCAAGGCCTAAAGCCCGACCCCTCTGATCTCTTCACGGCCAAGGCCAGGAAGGTGTCCCATGAAGAAAATCGAAGCCATCATCAAACCCTTCAAGCTCGACGAGGTGAAAGAGGCCCTGCAAGGCATCGGCATCCAGGGCATGACCCTCTCCGAGGTCAAGGGCTTCGGCCGGCAAAAGGGCCACACCGAGCTCTACCGCGGGGCGGAATACAAGGTGGACTTCCTCCCCAAGATCCAACTCGAGGTCGTGGTCAGCGACGCGGACGCCCCCAAGGTGCTCGAGACCATCCAGAAGACCGCATCCACCGGCAAGATCGGGGACGGCAAGATCTTCGTCAGCAACGTCGAAGAGGTGATCCGCATCCGCACCGGCGAGACCGGCTCCAACGCGATTTAAGCCTTTCTCCCCAGGACGAAAAAAATCCCCCGCTCCCGGTAGGATGGGTCGTGGGGATTTTTATTTTTCCTTGATGGGTCGGTTCGCCTTCGTCCAGGTGGGAAATTCCGGCGGCGGGCTGAATTCCTTCGGCATCACCAGTCCCTCCAAGTCCGCCGGTACCTTGCCCGCCCAACAGACCTCGAGGATGCCCTTCATGCCCACGCCCTCCAAGGCGGTCCCCTTTAAAAGCGGATCCGTGGCGGCGAGGCCGACCTGGAAACGGTAGGCGTTGAGCTTGCCCAGCTTGAGATCCAGCGCGGGCACCGCCTTCTCCCACTCCGCCGTGAGCTCGGCCTGCTTGGGACAGGCGGTGAGCAGCATCTTGGTCCAGGGCGCCATCCGCATCGAGTCGTCGAACTTCTTGAGGGCGATGGCCTCCATCCAGACGAAGTGGCTGCGGATGGGGGCCTTCAGGGACTGAACGAAGGCGTCGTCCACCTTGTGCTTCGCGAGGGCGGCGTCGAGCTCGTCACCCTTTTTCTCGGCGACGATCTCCTCGGGCGATTTTTTCGCCTTGCCCGTCTGGGGTGCGGTTTTCTTGGGCGGTCCGAAATAGATCGCCGTGC
The DNA here is from genome assembly GCA_030263375.1 of Deltaproteobacteria bacterium PRO3. Taxonomy (NCBI): domain Bacteria; class Deltaproteobacteria; species Deltaproteobacteria bacterium PRO3. Next base: position 11,528 of record SZOV01000061.1, on the reverse strand, counting down.
GGTGGATAGGGGTCATGGTGCCTCCTGGGGTTGTTGCGGAGTGCCGGGGTGGCCAGTCGGAATGGGGGGAAATCACCGCGTTTTGCGGTCCAAGGAGGAGTGCGTCCGTGCCCCGAGCCCTACTATGAAGATTTCGGCGCTACTTAAAAATAGTTGTGCCACAGCCCGTCGCGCCTTCGCCGGCGCTTAGGAAAAAAGGAGCCGAGCGAGGGCCCTTAAGGCCCCGACTTGGGCACATCGGTCGACGGCCGCTCGGTGGGCGAAGTGGTGGATGCGGAGCCTGGCCGCGCCTCGGGCCGCTCTTGGGGCGCAGCAGCCTGACCGGGCGTGGCCGTCGAAGGCCTTGCCTCCGGGGCGCTCGGCGCCGGAGCCGCCTGGCCGGTCGAAGGCCGCGGCTGGGCAGTGTCCGGGGCCTGGGCGCCAGAGGGCTGCGCGGGACGCTGGGAACCCTCCCCGGCGGGAGCTGTTCCGGCGCCTCCCAGCGGCGCCAGCGTTTCACCCGTCCCGGAGCTGGGGCCGGGGGCTGCCTCGACCTTGCTGAAATCGACCAGTTGATTGAGCAGGCGCAGCTCGATCAGGCCGTGGGAGAGGTTCCACCAGTCGACCATGTCGCGGTTCGGCTTGGCGGCGAGGGCCTGAACCTTCGAGTCCACCGCGTCGCGATACGCGGGGCCAACGCTCTGCTTTTCGATCTTGAATTGGAACTGCTCGACCGGCACCGCCTGAAATTGGGGAGCCGCTATCATCAAGGGGGATTGCAGGACGAAGTTCCTGCCGCCCACGTTGTAGCTAATCACGCGGGCCAGCAGTAAAGGGGCTTGGGCGATTTTGACGCGCGGAACCGCCTTGGAAACCTTGGCGGTCGGAGCGCCGGGCTTGGCCTTGACCGCCGGCTGTCCCTGAGCCTGTGCCTGGCGCAGCAACATCGACCGCAAACTCGCGGAGGTAGCTTGCGGTCCGGGCGTCGGCATGGGCGTCGGGGCCGGAGGCCGCACGACGGCCAACAGCTCCTGCATCATCGCCTCGGCATGAGGCATCTCGTCGGAGGGCTTGACGCCCATCACGTTTTCGACACCGAGGCGGCGGAAATTATCCTCGAGGAGCCGTTGCACCTGGGCCCAATCGACGATGGCCTGGCTGACCAACAGCGAGACGTCCTCGGCCTCGGGATCTTTCGGCGCGATATTGATGTCGAACTTCCCGACCGTCGGCTTCATCATGTCGACCACGCGATTGGTCGTCATCATGGCGCGGAGGTATTGGATGCGGAATTCGGCGTCGATATCCCAAAACAGGCTGACGAAGCGGGAAAAATCCTCGGCGGATATCTCTTTGACCCCCAGCTTGTCGACGATCCCAAACTTGCTCGCCGAAGCCTTGAGGCTGCCCTCGGGGACGCGCAGCAGCTTTTCGGTTTCGATGATTTTATCCGCGAGATTTTGGGCCGCTTCCTCCGCGCTGGGCGTGGGCGTCGCCTCGCAGACCGGACAGGCCGGGCAGACCGGGGCCGGGGGGGCGTCTTCCTGCCCGCCTCCGCAGGCGGTCAGGGAAAAGAGGGCTAGAGTGAATAGGACGTTGCGAAGCCGGCGCGGCGTAGCCGAAACCATGGTTCCTCCGATTTGGAAAAGGAGTGCTTAAGCGGCCAACAATTGGCGCAGGACGTACTGCAAAATCCCGCCGTGGCGATAGTATTCGATCTCGTCCGGCGTGTCGATTCTTAAGGTGACCTGGAAGGATTTTTCGCCCCCCTCGCCCTTGGCCACGACCTTGAGCTTTTGGAAAGGCTTCAGGCCGCCCGCGATGCCGTCGATCGTCACCTGCTCGCGCCCGGTCAACCCGAGAGAGGACCAACTCTGCCCCTCCTCGAACTGCAGAGGAAGCACCCCCATGCCGACCAAGTTACTGCGGTGGATGCGCTCGAAGCTCTCGGCGATCACCGCGCGCACGCCCAAGAGGTAGGTGCCCTTGGCCGCCCAATCTCGGGAGGATCCGGTGCCGTATTCCTTGCCGGCGAAGACCACCAGTGGCACGCCTTCCCGCTTGTATTTCATCGCCGCGTCGTAGATCGACATCTGTTCCCCGTCGGGGAGATGCGCGGTCACGCCGCCCTCGGTCCCCGGCAGCATCAGGTTTTTCAGGCGGATATTGGCGAAGGTCCCGCGCATCATCACCTCGTGGTTGCCGCGGCGCGCGCCGTAGGAGTTGAAGTCCTCCGGCTTGACGCCGAGCGATTGCAGGTATTTCCCCGCGGGCGAGCTGGGCTTGATCGAGCCGGCCGGCGAGATGTGGTCGGTAGTGACCGAATCGCCCAGCAGGGCGAGGATGCGCGCTCCTTTCAAGTCCCGGATCGGCGCGGGCTGCTTGGGCATCCCCTCGAAATAAGGCGGATGCTTGACGTAGGTCGAATCGGGGTCCCACTGGAAGGTCTCGCCCTTCGGCACCTGGAGGTTTTGCCAATTGGGATCGCCCCTGAAGACGTCGGAGTAGGACTGGCCGTACATCTCGGCCTGGATCGAGGCGCGGATCGCGGCGTCGATCTCCTGCCGGCTCGGCCAAATATCCTTCAGGAAGACGTCCTTCCCCTGCGGGTCCTTGCCAATCGGCTCGGCGTAGAGATCGATGTCCATGCGCCCGGCCAGGGCATAGGCCACCACGAGGGGCGGCGAGGCCAGGTAGTTGAAGCGCACCAGCGGGTTGATGCGACCCTCGAAGTTGCGGTTGCCCGAGAGCACCGCCGAGGCGACCAAGTCCTCCCGCTCGATCGCGGCGGCGACCGGCTCGGGCAGCGGCCCGCTGTTGCCGATGCAGGTGGTGCAGCCGTAGCCGACCACGTGGAAGCCCAGCTTGTCGAGGGCGGGCATGAGACCGGCCTTTTTAAGATATTCGGTGACGACCAGCGAGCCGGGGGCCAGGCTGGTCTTGACCCAGGGCTTGGAGCTTAGACCCCGCTCCACCGCCTTCTTGGCGAGGAGACCGGCCGCCAGCATGACGGAGGGATTGGAGGTGTTGGTGCAGCTCGTGATCGCGGCGATCACGACCGCGCCTTGCTCCAAGTGCGAGCAATCGCCGCCGCCGTGCTCGACCTTCGCGCACTTGCCGATCTCGCCCAGCTCGGCGCGCGCCGCGTCCTGGTGCGCGCACTGGGTCTGCGAGCCGCCCTCGGAGAGCCAGGTCTCGAGGCGCTTGGGGTCGACCTTCTCGAGCTTGCCCTTCAGCATCTCGCGCAGGGCCTCGCGGAACATCTTTTTGGATTGCCGCAGCGGCACTCGGTCTTGCGGGCGCTTGGGACCGGCGAGCGAGGGCTCGACGGTAGCCAGGTCGAGCTCGAGGGTGTCGGAAAAAACGGGATCCGGCGTGGCGTCGGTGCGGAACAGGCCCTGCTCTTGCGAATACGCTCGCACCAAGTCGACCAGGTGCGCGCGGCCGCTCAGCTCGAGGTAGCGCAGGGCCTCCTCGTCGACGGGGAAGAAACCGATGGTCGCGCCGTACTCCGGCGCCATGTTGGCCAAGGTCGCGCGGTCGGGCAGGCTTAGATTGGAGAGGCCCGGGCCGTAGAACTCGACGAACTTCCCGACCACGCCCTTCTTGCGCAGCATCTGCGTGACGGTGAGCACCAGGTCTGTCGCGGTCGCTCCCTCGGGCAGCTTGCCGCTCAGCTTGAAACCCACCACCTGCGGGATCAGCATCGAGATGGGCTGGCCCAACATGGCCGCCTCGGCCTCGATGCCGCCCACGCCCCAGCCGACGACGCCCAGGCCGTTGATCATGGTCGTGTGCGAGTCGGTGCCGACCAGGGTGTCGGGGTAGGCGAAGGCCTCGCCGTCGCAGGCCTGTCCGATCTTCAGCGAGAAGACCACCGGCGCGAGGTATTCGAGGTTGACCTGGTGGACAATGCCGGTGTCGGGCGGGACGACGCGGAAATTCTCAAAGGCCCCCTGCCCCCAGCGCAGGAAGCGGTAGCGCTCTTGGTTGCGCTGGAATTCGAGGTCCGCGTTGACCTTCGCCGCGTCGGGCCGGCCGAAGGCGTCGACCTGCACTGAGTGGTCGATGACCAGGTCCATCGGCTGCAGGGGGTTGATCTTTTTCGGATCTCCGCCCATCTTTTGAATGGCCTCTCGCATGGCGGCCAGGTCGACGACGACGGGAACGCCGGTGAAGTCTTGCAACAGGACCCGCGCGGGGCGGAAGGCGATTTCTTGGGTCGGGACGGCCTGCGGGTCCCACTTCACGAGGGCCTCGACGTGCTCTTTTTTCACGGAGTTGTCGTCCTCGAAGCGCAGGAGGTTCTCGAGCAGGACCTTCAAGGAAAAGGGCAAGCGGTCCACCTGGGGAAATTTCGCCGCCAGGGACTTGAGGCTGAAAATCTGGTATTTTTGTCCGGCGACCGAGAGGGCCTGCCGGGTGCCGAAACTGTTGCGGGATTGAGGCGCTTTCATAGCATATTCCTTGAGTGAGAGAGCGGATTCCGGTTGAAAAGCAGCCCCGATTTATCGGATCAAAACCCGGATAGCAAGGAGCTTTCTTTGGCGGATTTTCCTCAAATTCACGCGGCTTGGCAACGCCGCCGCGCCCTGGTTCGGGAGCAGAGGCTCGACGCCTGGCGGCTGGTCCATGGGGCGGCCGACGGGATGGAGGGCTTAAGCGTCGACGATTACCGCGGGCGCTACCTGATCACCGTCGAAGCCGAGGCCTGGCTGGAGGACCGCGCCGGCCTGGAGGCAGCGTTGGCCGAGGTGCAGGAGGAGCTGCGCCCCGCCTTCGCGCCGAAATTCTACTGGGTGGCGAACCTCCCGAAGCAACGGGGCGCCCTGCCCGGCGAGGAGATCGACCGCTTCGAGGTCGTCGAGGACGGCTCCCGCTTCGAGGTGCACCTGGGCGAGGGCCCGCACACCGGGCTCTTCCTCGACCAAAGGGAGAACCGCCGCGAGGTCTGTAAGCTCGCCAAGGGCCGGCGCTGCCTCAACCTGTTTTGCCATACGGGTGCCTTCACGGTGGCGGCCTTGCAAGGCGGAGCCTCCGAGGCGGTGTCCGTCGATCTTTCAAAAAACTACCTGGCCTGGCTGGAGCGAAATTTGGAACTGAACGAGCTGGAGGACCGGCCCCACCGCTCCGTCGCCTCGGACGCCGCGGCCTACCTGGAGCGAGCGGCCCGGGGAGGGGAAGTCTTCGACCTCGTGATCCTCGATCCCCCGACCTTCGGCAGAGGCAAGGGTTCGACCTTCTCGACGATTCGAGACTACGGTCGCCTGCTCGCGGCCTGCCTTCAGATCTTGAGCCCCACCGGGCGGATATTGGCCTGCCTCAACACGCGGAAGGTCGCCGCCGAGGAGTTTCGCGATTTCCTCAAGGAGGCCGCGAAGACCGCGCGTCGCAAGGTGCTGCGGCGACCCGCCCCGCCGCCCGATTTTCCGGAAACCGCCGGCGCACCGGGGGCGCTCAAGGCCTATTGGATCGCCTGATCAGAACAGGGGCTGAACCGTAAAAAACGGCTCTTCGAGGCCGCTCAAGAGAGCGCCGTGCAGTGGTCGATCTTGAACAGCGGCAAAAACACCCAGCGCCGGGGCGGCGCCAGCTTCTGCCTGCGCTCGTTGTAGAGTTCGCTCCACTCGACGGTGAGCCCGGCCTCGGAGACGTCCAGGACCGTGCCGACGATGCGCGTGACGGCTTCTTCGCGGGTCTTGTGCGGGCCCTCGCCCTCGTGGACCTCGATTAAGATCGGGGTATTGAGGGAGATTTCGACTTTGTTGCCTTTCATGGGGTACTTCCTTTTTACACCCGCGCATGCGGATCGTACAACTTTTGATGCTCGTCCAGCGCGAAGCGATCTGTCATCCCCGCCACGTAGTCGCAGATCGCCCGCATCGGGTCGTCGCTGCCGGCGCGCTCGAAGACCCAGGGCGGGAGGATCTTCGGGTTGTGCGTATAGGCGCGGAACAGGTCGCGCAGGATGCGCTCGGCCTTGTCCGCCATCCGCTCGACACGATAGTGCCGATAGAGGTTTTTGAAAAGGAACTTCTTGAGTTCGGCGTTCTTGCCGCGCAGCTGCTCGCTGTAGCCCACCAATTGACGCGGGGCCCTGCGCACGTCTTCCACGGTTTGGATCTTTAAATTTTCGATCCCGGCCATCGTGTGCTCGACCAAGTCGGTGACGAGGCGGTTGATCAGGCGCCGGATCGTCTCGTGCACCTTCACCTTGAGGCGCGCCTCCGGCAGCTCGGCCTCGACGCGCTCGAAGAGCTCCTGCCAGATCTCCACTTCGCGCAGCTGGGCCAGGGTGATCATGCCGGAGCGCAGCCCGTCGTCCAGGTCGTGGTTGTTGTAGGCGATCTCGTCGCTCAAGTTGGCGATCTGCGCCTCCAGACTGGGCTGGCCCTCGCGGTGGAAGCCGCGGCCGTCCGGGAGGTCGTAGTCGGTGAAGTGCTTGGAGATGCCCTCCAGGACCTCGAAGCTCAGGTTCAGGCCCGGGAAACGCGGGTAGCGGTCTTCCAAGACCGTCACGATGCGCAGCGACTGGCGGTTGTGCTCGAAGCCGCCCTTGTCCTTCATCAGGTCGTTCATCACGTCCTGGCCGGAGTGGCCGAAGGGCGGGTGGCCCAAGTCGTGGGCCAGGCAGATCCCCTCCGCCAGGTCTTCGTTGAGCCTGAGCATTCGCGCGATGCTGCGGGAGATCTGCGCGACCTCCAGGCTGTGCGTAAGCCGCGTGCGGTAGTGGTCGCCCTCGTGGTTGACGAAGACCTGGGTCTTATACTCGAGGCGGCGGAAGGCCTTGCTGTGGACGATGCGGTCGCGGTCGCGCTGAAAGCGGGTGCGGTAGGGGTGTTCGTCCTGCGGGTACTCGCGGCCCATCGAACGGGCGCAGTGGCTGGCGTAGGTTGCCAGGGTCTTCTCTTCCCAAGCCTCCAGTTCTTGACGCGTTTGCAGCGACATGGGCACCTCCTACAAAAGGCCCAGGATGGGGTGGACCTGGGGAATGACGCGGACGTCTTCCAGGTGTTGCTTGGAGAAACGGTACAGCTCTTTCAAGCGCTCCTCGGGGATCCGCTCGCGGACCTCGCCCGCCGGCGTCACCGGCTGCAGGATGAAGGGGACCCCGGGCGCCTCGGCCTCGACCAGGGCAATGGCCTCCTTGAGCTCGCCTAAGTCGGTGGGGTTGGAGACCACGACCTTGACGTAGACCTCTTTGGCGCGGGCGAGGCGCAGAAACTCGGCGTGCTCCTTCCAGTAGGGCCGCATCCCGGTGACCGAGGGGAGCTTGATGTCCATGCTGACGATGTCGACGAAGTCGAGCACCTTGGCCAGGGCCGCGGGCAGGACGCCGTTGGTCTCGAGCAGGACGGGGGAACTCCAACGCAGTCGCGGCAGCCAGGCGGCGAGGAAGTCGGCCTGCTGAAGCGGCTCTCCGCCGGTGAGGCTGAGGGCTTGGCCGGCGAAGGGTTTCAGCAGGTCGATGAGCAGCGCCCCGTCGACGGGATTGGGGAAATACCGAAATTGCCCGCTCTGCGGCGGGGCCTCGACGCGAAACCGGGCATGGCGCTCGAAGGAGGCCGGCGTGTCGCAGAAACGGCAGGAGAGCGCGCAGTCCTGGAAGCGCAGGAAGGCCATCGGCTCCCCGACATGGGGGCCTTCACCTTGGAAGCTGGAGAAGATCTCGATCAAGTTGGTCTGCATCGGTTTCAATCCACGGGCCTTACCTTGTAGCTGGCCTTGAGAACGCCCTCGTATTCCTCCCGAAAGCGCTCCAAGCAAATCTTAGCGAAGGCCGCGGCGTCAACCCCTAAATCGGCCAGGCCCAGGGCCGGGACCGGCGCGCCCTCCCCGGTGACGTTGAGCCCCAGGTGGATCAGGGTGGAGACCGGCGAGGCGGCGGCGATGGAGACGCTGAGCTTGCGCTCGCCGAGATAGAGGTCGTCTCCCCGGCGAATCAACCCGGCGGCACCCCGGGCCCGCAGCTCCTCGGCGACCACCGCGACCATCAGGCGCTGAAAGGCGGCGGCCCCGCGCAGGTCGAGGACGAAGCTCTCCCACAGGAAGTGCAGCATGTGCCGGCTGTAGATCGGCGCATTGCGCCGGACGTCCTCGAGGTCGACCAGGGCCTCGAGCTTGACCTCGCAGGGCCCCAGGAAGGCGACGACGCTGTCGCCCAAGAGGCCGAAGCCCCGGTAGGCGAAATGGCTGGTCAGCTGGGTGCCGTCGTAGGTCAGTTCGGTCTCGGAAAAATGGGTCAGCACCGTCAACTCCCGAATCGTTCCTGCATCTGCGGCCAAATCCCGGCCTTCTCGTAGGCCCGCATCGAGCGCAGGCAGGACTCGCAGCGGCCGCACTGGCGCTTTTGGCCGCGGTAACAACTGTAGACCTCGCCGAAGGGCGCGTCCAACGAAAGGCCCAGCCGGACGATCTCGGTCTTGTTGAGGCCGATCGTCGGGACGAAGAGGCGGGGCCGGCTTAGGGTGGAGAGCTCGAGGCAGCGCTCGACGCGGTCGACGAAGTTGGCGCTGTTATCGGGGAAGGTCGCGGCCTCTTCGGCGTTGAAGCCGACCACGATCTCGGAAAAGCCCTCGCCCTCGGCGACGCAGGCGGCGATGTTCAAAAACAGCCCGTTGCGGTTGGGGACCCAGACATCCTGCGCGGATTTCTCCGCCTCGCTGCGGTCGTCGAGCTTGGCCATCTTGATCTGGGGGATGACCTTGTCGTTCATGACGAGGGCCGTCTTGGTGACCTCTTCCAAAAACGGAAGTTTGATGACGCGGCATTTGGCCCCGAGGCGCTTGGCGATCTGCTTGGCCGCCTCGACCTCCCGCTTGGCCGCGCGTTGCCCGTAATCGAAGACCAGCGCGACGCCGACCGGCCCTTCTTTCCGCGCGGCATAGGCGGCGACGGTCGAGTCGAGTCCCCCGGAGAGCAGTGCAACGAAGCTGCGGGCCATGGTTCAAGCCTCCGCGTAGCTGGCGGCGCAGTCGTCGGTCTCCCAGACGGTGACCTTCATGACGCGCGCGACGGGGTGCTGGATCTTGCCCTTCATCTTTTGGAAGAGCCAATAGGCCACCACCTCGGCGGAGGGATTGCGGCCCTCCAGCTTCAGGTTTTCGTTGAGATAGGTGTAGTCGATCTCTTTGAGGAAGGCCTGGAGCTCTTTCTTGACCTCGAGGAAGTCGATCAGGACCTCGATGCGATCCAGGTCCTTCCCGGCCAGCCGCACCTCGACCTTCCAGTTGTGCCCGTGCAGCGGCTCCCACTCCCCGTCATAAAGCTTGAGGCGGTGGGCGGCGACAAAGGGTTGGGTGATGATGACCTCGTACATAGCCCCTCCCTCCTAACTCCCCCCGGCAAGCGCGTCCAGCGGGATTAGGGGGCTTAGACAGAGTCCCTCTTCAATAGGAATCTTTGAAACAACGGCAATGAAACCCGGAACCGACCCTGCGGAGGTAGAGAGCGGGGAGCCGGGCCTATACCCCTGAACGGGTTTTGGAGAGCCCTTCACCTTAAAGCATCCAATAGTAAGGGCCCTACAACCTTCGGCCCGACCGGCTCGAGGTCGGGCCGAAAGAGTGAAGGGGTATAGGCCCGGCTCCCCGCTCTCGGCAAGAACACCCAACGACGCAAAAAAAAAGAGGCCGCAAAGATGCAGCCTCTTAAGAATCCAAGTCTCAATAAGCGCTAAGCCGACTTCTGGTAATCCTTAAGCTTCCGCTCCAAAGTCGCCATCTTCTTGCGCAAGGCCCGCAACTCCGCCTTCACCTGCGGGATGCGCGAGGCCGCCGCATTGCTGCCGCCGAAGGGAATGCGCACCTTCTCTTCGACCTTACGCTGCAGCTCGTCGACGGTCTTGTGCGCGCGGTGCAGGATGTCCTTGAAGAAGGCCCCGCCGTCCTCGAACTCGTCCTTGATCTTGTCGATGACCTTCTCGGTCTGATCCTTGACGCTGGAGACCGGGCTGCCGATGGTCTTTTGGAAGAACTCGGCGATGGACTCGCCGCCCGACTGGATGATGTTCTTGAGCGTCGCGAGCGGCAGCAGGCTCTTTTTCTTCTTCTCTTCCTCGAAGATGATCTGCGTCAAAGTCACGGTGGTGAGGTCTTCGCCGCTGCGGTTGTCGACGATCTTCACGTCCTCGCCCTGCTTCACCATTTGCCCGATCTCGTCGAGCGTGACGTAGCAGCTGTTCTGCGTGTCGTAGAGCTTGCGGTTTTGGTAGCGTTTCACGATGCGAACGGAGCGGTCTTTTTCCATGGTGTCCTCTCGGATGTTTTGACGCGTTCATGACGCGCTTGGCGGGTCTCGTTTGGATGTCTTACCCGAAAGGGGCCACTCTCACAAAACCCAAAGCGCGTCAATTTTTCCCGTGGGCCCCAAAGGAAAGTATGGGACAAATCTCGCGGTGTGTCAAAGTCGATTCGCCGGAGGGGTGTTTTTATGGAAAAAACGGCGGCGGGAGGGATTATTTCGGCTCGGGCGGCTCTTTGGACTCCGGGGCGCCCTCTTCCTCGCCCTTCACGGCCTTGCGGAAGTTGCGGATCCCTTTCCCCAGGCCGCTGCCGATCTGGGGGATCTTGCCGGCGCCGAAGATGATCAGGATGATCACGAACAAGAGAATCAGCTCGGGGGGGCCGAGGCCGAAGATGGCTAAGGGGTACATGGGGGGTCCTCGTCTTTCAGGTAGAAATTATGACTGAAATAGCCGGGGGTCAAGGAGCTTGGGTCCCGGAGATGAAAATACAGCAATATCCCGCTGACGTAGTAGATGGGCAAAAAAAGGATCAGAAAGGGGATCAGGACCAGCTCGGAGGCCCCCAACAGCTTCAGGGCGAAGGCCAGGGCAAGGATATAAGATGCCGGGACGAGGTTTTTGTGAAGGTGCAGCCGTATCCCCAACTTGGCCGGCCGGCCGTCGGGTCCCCGGCGCTCCGGATACCAGGGGATCCAGTTGAGCAGGTTCAGGACCCACCAAGTGGCCATCAGGAAATAGCTGCTGAAGCCCAAGGCCGCCTCGCCGCGCCAGGCCCGCCACAATAGCAGCCCCATCTCGACGGCCGCGAGGGCGTTCATGAAGCGCACCATGAAGCTGGAGCGGTTGAAGAAGAACTTCAGCATGGGGCCCCTTCCCTAAGCCGGATTGCTCCGAGGGGTCAAGGCGGGGCAAAAAATAATGGCCCCGGCTTTGTGAGCCGGGGCCATCCTGAAGTGTCGACCTCCCCGAAAAGGAGGGTTTTGGTTAGTAACCCAGATAAACCCGCGGTTGGCGCGGGTAGAAAATTTGTGGCTGCGGATTGACCACCGTATGGCTCATGCGTCCCGCGGCCGAGGCGCCCGAGCCGTAAATATTGTCGTACTGGTAAAGATAATCGTTACTGCCCGTCCTCGGCAAGAACAAAGGTTCGACCACCACCGGTTGGGGGCCATAATAATAAGGGTTGCCGTAGTAAGGACCGCCCACGTAGGGGTTTCCCCCGACCACCACCGTCCTGGCCTCCGCCCCGGAGAGGCAGATCACGCCCATCAGGAGGACCGCCACGGACGCCGTTCGCAGCCAA